>NZ_JBCEWQ010000145.1:0-22094 GCF_038448545.1 Streptomyces sp. CLV115 | reverse complement strand
GGGCCGGCCGTGCGGGCGGGGCCGGTCACAGGGTGTCCAGCAGGGATGCGGCCAGGTCCCGGGCGCGCCGCATGCGGGTGCCGTCACCTTCGAGACCGGCGCGCACGATGGCCCCTTCGAGCAGGAACGCCAGGTGCTCCGCAACGGACCGGGCCTGCTCGTCGCGGCCGGGCAGCAGTTCGCGGAGGTGGGCGGCGAGCAGACCCTCGACCTGTTCCTTGTGCCGGCGGACCACGGTCCGGCCCTCGTGTCCGGTGGGCAGTTCGGCGGCCGCGTTGAGCAGGCCGCAGCCCCGGAAGCCGTGCTCGTAGGCGAAGTCGGCGTGGTCGGCGTAGGCGTCGAAGACCGCCAGCACGCCCGCCGCCGGTCCCTGCGCGTCGGCCAGCCGCCGCCGGTAGAGGTCGAGCCACTCCTCGTGCCGGGCCTGGAGGTAGGCGCAGACCAGGTCGGCCTTGGAGTCGAAGTTGTTGTAGAGGCTCATCTTCGCGACCCCGGCCTCGGTCGTGATCGTGTCGATGCCGGTCGCCGCCACGCCGTCGGCGTAGAACCGGCGCGCGGCGGCGTCCAGGATCCGCCCGCGCGCCGCCCCGCGCCGCCGCTTCACCGGCTGCCGCTGCTTCTCCTCGGCCCCTGTGTCGCCCATGACTGCCCGCCTCCTTAATTAGGTAGGCCAGTCTACCTAATTTTTATTTGGCGGCGAGAGCGGCCCCCGCACGGTCCGCGCCGAGACCCAGCCGCCGCGCACAGCTCCGGCTCTGCACGACCGCCAGGCCCGCGACCGCCGCCCCGAGCACCAGCCAGCCCGCCGGACCGGCGGCCATCACCACCCCGGTCAGCAGCGGCGGCCCGGCGGACTTCTGGATGGACTGCGACATCCCGGCCACCCCCAGGTACGCGGCACGGGCGTCCTGCGGCGCGAGCAGGACCGCGAGCTCCCAGGAACTCACCGACCGCATCAGCTCCGCCAGCGTGACCAGCAGCGCAGCGGCGAGCAGAACGACCCCGGCCACCCAGGCCCCGCCCCGGGTCGCCACGGCCAGGAAGCCGCAGCAGACGAGCATCAGGACTCCGTGGAGCAGCACCGCCCGGACCACCCGGCGCGGCCCTTCGGCCCGCCTCGACACGCTCAGCTGGAGCACCACGACCAGCACGGTGTTGATGACGAGGAAGGCCGGGACGAGGGCGTGCGGTGCGCAGGTGCGATCCACCAGCCACAGCGGCAGACCGACGGCGAGGATCGAGTCGTCGAGATTCATCGGGATGTCCAGCAGGACGAACCCGAGATAGCCCCGGTCCCGCCACGGACCGCCCCCGCGTACGGAGCCCCGCGCCCCCACGTCCGCGCCCTCACCCTCGCCCCGGGCGGCCGGCGCCGCCCCTCCGGAACGTGCCACCTCGACGGCACCTCCCGACGGCTCGCCCGTACGCCACACCAGCGCCGCGGCGACGACGAACGACAGCGCGTTGCCCAGGATCAGGACGCGGTAGGCGCCCGTGGTCCCCACCACCAGGCCGATCGCCGCGATCCCGGCGCCGACGCCGTAGCCCGCGTTGGCGGCGCTGCGCGACAGCGCCTGGTACGCGGCGCGGCGCTCGCCCGCCGCCCTGGTGGCGAAGAGCATCTCCAGCGTCTTCGCGGCCCGGTCGCCCAAGTAGGTCACGGCGACGACCGGGAGCAGCGCGTCGAAGCCCGTGCACACCAGGACCAGTACGAGCGTCACCAGCCGCAGCAGATGGCAGCCGATCAGCAGCGAGCGCACCGGAAAGCGACCGGCCAGCCGCCCGGCCAGCGGCGATCCGGCGATGCCCGCGACACCGGCCACACCCAGCAGTACGCCGATCTGCTGGGCGCTCAGATGCGTGACGAAGGTGAGGTAGAGGACCGAGGACGCGGCCCAGAGCCCCGAGCCGGTCCGGTCCACGGCCAGGGCGAGCAGCATGATCCGCGCATCGCGGCCACCCGGCGGATTGCGCAGCTGGGCCGACAGACCCTGCCCGCGCTCTTTTCCTGGCGCTTCGCCTCGCCGCATCACGCGCCCCCCTCGGGCAGAGATCTCGAACGGGACGAAGACTGCCGCAAAAACACTCTCGACGTCAAGATACTTGATGACGAGATACCTTTGCCGCACCGGCCGGCCCGAGTGCGCACCGCCCCGCACCTGCCCGTACGGGCGCCCACCGGCCCGCACCGGCCCCGGAACCCGTCCCGGTGCGCTTCGGGGCCGGGGGCGTCACAGTGGAAGGGAGCGGGGAGTACCGGGCGGGGGCTGCCGGAGGAGGTGTCCGGATGGATGTGACCGGCGACAAAGGCGGACGCACGGGCCAGGCGCCCTGCTTCGTCGTACAGATCCATCAGGCGCGGCGCATGCACTTCGACTTCCGGCTGGAGGTCGACGGCGTGCTGAAGTCCTGGGCGGTGCCGTGCGGGCCTTCGGAGAATCCGCGCGTGCGGCGGCTGGCCGTGCCCACCGAGGACCATCCGCTGGAGTACCGCACCTTCGAGGGCGTCATCGCGAAGGGCGAGTACGGCGGCGGCACGGTGATCGTCTGGGACCAGGGCACCTACCGCCCACTCAGTCACGACCGGTGGGGCGCACCCGTACCGTTCGAGCAGTCCCTGGAGGACGGGCACGCGACGTTCTGGCTCGACGGAACCAGGCTGCACGGCGAGTTCGCCCTCACCCGCTTCAAGGGCGGCGACGCCCCGGGCGCAGAGGTGTGGCTGCTGATCAAGGCCAAGGACGGCCGGGCCACCCGGGAAGGCCCCGAAACGCCCGACCCGTACCTCGCCCGCTCGGCCCGCACCGGCCGCACTCTGGCCCAGGTCGCGGCCGAGGAGGGAAGCGGCTCTCCGTGACACTCTTCCCGCACCTCGAAACTTAGGTTAGCCTCACCTAAACTAATGTCGAGGGCGGGGAGGGGCAGCTGTGGGTCACGGCTGGGAGGGCGTTGTCCTCAAGCTCATGCGGGGACGGGACTTCACGTTCACCGTGACCGGTGCCGAGCAGGTCACCGAGGACTTCCGCCGGGTGCATCTCACCGACGGCGGGCTGCTGGCCGCGACCGGCGGCGCGCATCCGACGATGTGGGTCAGGATCTGGTTCGAGCGGGGCGGCAGACCGCATCAGCGCGCCTACACCCTGGTCGACCCCGACCCGGCCGCCGGGACGTTCAGCCTGGAATTCGCCCTGCACGACGGAGCCGCCAGCGATTGGGCGCGCACCGCCGGGCCGGGCGACACGATCGACGCGACCCTTCAGGGCACCGGCTTCGAGCTGCCCGAACCCCGCCCCGAACGGCTCTTCGTGATCGGCGACCGGGCCTCGCTGCCCGCGATCAACTCCCTGCTGGACGCGGTCCCGCAGACCCCCGCCACCATCTGGTTCGAGACGGCGCACGCCTCCGACGAGAAGCTGCCGCTCCGGCTGGACCCGGACCACCACACCCTGCACCGGGTGCCGCGCCGGGACCGGGGCGCCGGACTGGTCGCCGGGGTCAAGGAGTCGCTGCCCGGCCTGCTGGGGTCCGACGCCTCCGACGCGTACGTCTGGATCGCCTGCGACACGGCGACGACCAGGTCCTTGTCCGCGTACGTACGCAAGGACCTGGCCGTCCCCAGGGAGCGGGTGAACGCGCTGGGTTACTGGCGCGCCGGCTGAACCGCCGGACGCCGGATCAGCCCCGGCGCAGCAGTTCCTCGATCAGGTCGGCGGCCCGCGGGGTGCCGCCCTCGGCCCGCGCCTCGGCCCGGAGCAGCGCCGAGCGGCGGGCCACCTCCGGATCGGCGACGAGTTCGGTCAGGGCGGTCCGCAGCGCCTCGCCGGTGGCCTGTTCGGTGTCGATGCGCCGGGCCACGCCCAGTTCGACGAGCCGGTCGGCGTTGTTGAACTGGTCGGCGGCCTGGGGGACGGCGATCATCGGCACACCGGTGAACAGCCCCTCGCTGCTGCCGCCCATCCCGGCGTGGGTGACGAAGGCGTCGGCCTGTTCCAGGATCGCCAACTGGGGCACCCAGGAGTGCACTTCGACGTTGGACGGGATGTCGCCGAGCTCCGCCGGGTCCGTGTACTTCCCGATCTGGAGCACCACGTGCCAGCCGGGCAGGTCGCCGTAGGCGGCCAGGCACCGGCGGTAGAACTCCGGCTGCTTCGTGAACGCCGAGCCCAGCGAGACCAGGAGCACCTTCCCGGCGCCCTCGGGGCGCGTCCAGGTCTCCTTGTCCGTCCGGCCGTCGAAGCAGGGGCCGACGAAGGTGACCGTGCCGGTGTCGACCCGGTCCGCGTTCGGCTGCATCGCCTTCGGGATGAGCGCCAGGGACCTCGCGGGCGGTCCGCAGAAGGTGTCCATGTCGAGGGTGGTCGCCCCGCACCCGGCGAGCCAGTCGGCGAACCTCGCCCGGTAGGCGTCGGCGCCCGGCAGCTGCCACATGGGCGCCGCGACCTCCTCGGCGTAGCCCTCCCAGCCCACGTACGTCGGGGACAGCTGCATGAGGGGACGGCCCTGCGCCTCGCCGAGGGCGCGCGCGGCGTAGGCGCCGATGTCGTACAGATAGAGGTCCGCGGGGTCGTGGTCGTAGACGGCCCGCAGCTGCGGGAGGGCCTGGACCCCTTCGTCGAGGAAGACGCCCATCGCCCCGATGGGGTCCTCGGGCCAGTCGTTGTCGGCGACCGGCAGCACCGAGCCGTAGGGGACGAACTCGGCGCCGGTGGCCTCGATCAGGCCGGCCACCGCCGGGTCGTTGGCGTAGCTCACCCGGTGGCCCCGGGCCACCAGCTCCCGGATGATCTCAAGGCTGGGCAGGACGTGGCTGACGGCGGGGATGCCGATCATCGAGACATGGGCACGGCGACGTGACATGGATGACCACTCGTTTCAGGTCTACGGGGAATGGGACACGACGAACCGGTGCGCCGGCCACGGGACACAACACCGTGGCGCGCACTCGGGTGCGGCGGGGTACTCGCCCCGCCCGCGTGTCAGCCGTAGATCTGATGCATGAAGTACATACCGGGGACCTTAGCCCGGCCCCGGGCCCGTTCGCACGGGGTTTTCCGCCGGGCGGGCCCGAGCGGCCCCGGGGGGTCTTCGATGAATGACCCCGCGACGCCGCAGGCAGGTGCCAGACACCCGCTAGTCCTCCACGACCAGCGCCGGGGTCTCCTTGGTCAGTACCTCGCCGCGGAAGAACGCCGGGCTGCGGCGCCGCATCACCAGCATCAGCACCACGCCGAGCAGCAGCAGTCCGACGCCGATGACGAACACCGAGCCGACCCCGAAGACCGAGGAACCGGAGCCGTAGGCCGGATCCCACATGTCGTAGAGGGTCTTGCCGAAGACCGCGGTGAGCAGGATGCCGCCGACGCCCGGGAACAGGCCCTTGAAGACCAGGTCGCGGAAGGAGCGGGTCAGATCGGCGCGGAAGAACCAGGCGCAGGCGAACGCGGTCAGCGCGTAGTAGAAGCAGATCATGAGGCCGAGCGCGTAGATCGTGTCGACCAGGACGTGCTCGCTGACCAGGGTCATCACCGTGTAGAAGACGCCGGTCGCGACGCCCGCCGTGATCGTGGCCCTCCCCGGGGTACGGAAGCGCGGGTGGACCCGGGCGTACGAGGCGGGCAGGGCCTCGTACGTGGACATCGCGAGCACCGTGCGGGCCACCGGGATGAAGGTGGTCTGCAGGCTCGCCGCGGCCGAGGCGAGCACCGCGACGAAGAGCAGGATGCCGAGGCCGGGGCCCATGACCGGGCCGGCGAGCGCGGCGAAGACGTTGTCGGAGGTGCCGGGGTTGGCGAGGCCGAGCCCGGAGGTGCCGGAGCCGACGGCCATCTGGGCGGCGACACCGGTCGCCAGGTAGGAGCCGACGAGCACGACCATCGCGATGAGGGCGGCCCGCCCGGGGGTCTTCTCGCTGCCGGTGGTCTCCTCGTTGGCGGTCAGACAGGCGTCCCAGCCCCAGAACATGAAGATCGACAGCGACAGACCGGCGGTGAACGCGGCGAACGACTGCACGGCGAACGGGTTCAGCCAGGACCAGGAGAAGTCCAGCGACGAGGCGAACTCCCCGCTCCGCGACTTCTGCACGGCCATCGCCACGAACAGCGCGAGGACCACCAACTGGAGGCCCACCAGCGCGTACTGGAGGCCCTTGGTGGCCGTCATCCCCCGGTAGCTGATCGCCGTGGCGACCGCGATCAGGGCGAGGCAGGTGAGGATGTGGACGGGTTTGTTGTCGTCCAGGGCGGCGATCGAGCCGTTGCCGGTGATCTCGCCGGCCAGCAGCCAGAAGTACGAGGTGGCGACGCCGGCCAGGTTCGACAGGACGATGATCGTCGCGATGACCAGGCCCCAGCCGCACATCCAGCCGATGCGCGGGCCGAACGCCTTGACCGTCCAGGTGAACGAGGTGCCGCAGTCCGGCATGGCCTTGTTGAGCTCGCGGTACGCGAAGGCGACGAGCAGCATCGGCAGGAAGCCGGCCAGGAAGACGGCGGGCATCTGCACGCCGACCTCTCCCGCGGTGGAGCCGAGGGTGGAGGTGAGGCAGTAGACCGGGGCGACGGTGGAGATGCCGATGACGGCGCTGCCCATCAGGCCGACGGAGTTCCCGCCGAGGCCCTTGCCGCGTACGCCGCCGTCGGCCGGGGCGGCGCCCCTCGCCGTGTCTCCGGCCTGCGGCCGCACGTCCAGCTGAGTCATGAAAAGGACGATAAACGCTGCGATTTCCACATCCGGAGGATGAGACTCCGCCGTCTCAGCCTTGAATTCCAGGCAACAATACGGAAAGACCTTGATTAATTGAAGGTCGTTCGCGAGAACTGCCTTTCTATGCGAGGTCGAGGCTCGATCGCAGCACCGTACGGGAATCGCAGCAGTGCCCGTTTTGTGGGGTTTCAAATTTTCCCGCGGGTGTCCGCTCAGCGGACACCCGCGGTCGTGTGCCGGTTCAGCCGGGCCAGACGATCGACTGGAGTTCGCTGTACGCGTGCAGGGCGTACGAGCCGACGTCGCGCCCGACACCGCTCTTCTTGAACCCGCCGAACGGGGCCTCCATGTTCCGCCCGATGGTGTTCACGCCGACCCCGCCGGCCCGCAGCCGCCGGGCCACCCGGAAGGCGCGGGCCACGTCCGAGGACCAGACGTAGTCGATCAGCCCGTAGTCGCTGTCGTTGGCGAGCGCGATGCCCTCCTCCTCGTCGTCGAAGGGCACGACCACGACGACCGGTCCGAAGATCTCCTCGCGGACGACGCGCATCTCGTTGGTGCAGTCGGCGAGGAGGGTGGGGGCGACGTAGAAACCGCGGTCGAGCCCGGCCGGGCGTTCGCCGCCCGTGACCACCCTCGCCCCCTCCTTCCGGCCCAGCTCGACGTACGACTCGACGCGGTCGCGGTGGGCGGCCGAGATGACCGGGCCGACGACCGTGCCCCTGGCCGCCGGGTCACCCACCTTCAGATGTCCGGCGTAGGCGGCGAGCTTCCCGATCAGCGCGTCATGGACATCGCGCTGGACCAGGACCCTGGTCGGGGCCGTACAGATCTGGCCGCTGTAGAAGGAGAACGTGGTGCCGATGCCCGCCGCCGCGGAGTCGAGGTCCGCGTCGTCCAGGACGACCGCGGCGCCCTTCCCGCCCAGCTCCATCAGCTGCCGCTTCATCCCGCGCCCGCACACCTGCGCGATGCGCTGCCCGACCGCCGTGGAGCCGGTGAAGCTGACCATGTCGACGTCCGGGGAGTCGACGGCTGCCTCGCCCGCCTCCGGGCCCGACCCGGTGACCACATTGACGACGCCCGGCGGAACGCCCGCCGCTTCGAGCGCCTCGGCCATCCGGTAGACGGAGAGCGGGTCCTGCGGGGCGGGCTTCACGACGACCGTGTTCCCCATGGCCAGCGCGGGCGCCACCTTGCCGGCCGGGTTGGCCCAGGGGTTGTTGTACGAGGTGATGCAGGTGACGACGCCGACCGGCTGGCGGACGGCCAGCGCCCCGAAGACCCCCGCCCGCCCCATCGGCCCGGCCTCGTTGATCTGCGGCGTGATCGCCTCCTCGACCGGTTCCAGGGCTCCCCTGGCGTACCGGCGGAAGCGGGAGGCGCCCACCGCGACCTGCATCCCCCGGGCCGTCCCCGTGGTGGCGCCGCTCTCCGCGCGGGCGAGCGCGGCGTTGCCGTCGAGGTCGCGCAGCATCAGACCGGCCGCCCGGTCCAGGATCCCGGCGCGCTCCTCGGGGCGGGTCCGGGACCAGGTGGCGAAGGCCTCCCGGGCCGCGGCCGCCGCCGCGTACACCTGCTCGCGGCTCGCCTCCGGGGCGCGGCCGACCACCTCCTCGGTGGCCGGATCGATCACCTCGTAGTGGCCGTGGTCGGGCTCGGTCCACCGGCCCCCGATGAGCAGTTTCCGGTCCCCGTTCATACGGTGCTCACCGTCCGGGTGTCGCGGCCGGAACGGAGCACCGTGCCGGGGACCGCACCGGTCACCTTGTCGTCGCGCAGCGTCTCCACCCCGTTGACCCGGACCGAGACGATGCCGATGGCCCGGGAGTCGAGCCGGGGGCTGTCGCCGGGCAGGTCGTGGACGAGGGTGGCGGGACCGGCGTCGATGCGTTCCGGGTCGAAGAGGACGAGGTCGGCGTGGAAGCCCTCCTCGATCCGGCCACGCTCGCGGAGGCCGAAGAGCCGGGCGGGGTCGTCGGTGAGCATCTTCACCGCCCGCTCCAGAGTGACGAGCTTCCGTCCGCGCAGGCAGTCCCCGATGAACCGGGTGGTGTACGGGGCACCGCACATCCGGTCCAGGTGCGCGCCCGCGTCGGAGCCGCCGAGCATGACGTCCTCGTGCTCCCAGGTCTCCCGGCGCAGCGCCCAGGAGGCGGGGTCGTTGTCGGTGGGCATCGGCCACAGCACGGTGCGCAGCTCGTCGGCGGCGCAGATCTCGACCAGGCAGTGGAAGGGTTCGAGTCCGCGTTCGGCGGCGATGTCGCGCACGACGCGGCCGGTCAGTCCTTCGTTGGCCGCGCTGTAGGTGTCGCCGATGACGTACCGGCCGAAGTCGGCGAGGCGGCGGAAGACGCCGGCCTCCTTGCTGTCGGCGCGGCGGAGCATCTCGGCGCGGGTGCCGGCGTCGCGGAGCCGTTCGATGCGCTCGGGGACGGGGAGGGCGAGGATGTCGCCCCAGCCGGGTATGAGGTTGAGGGCGCAGAAGGTGCCGAGCGACATGTTCATCGGGGTGAGGATCGGCATGGTCAGCGCGACGATCCGGCCTCCGGCCCGGCGGGCGCGTTCGCTGGGTACGAGCTGGCGCGGTACGCGTTCGGGGACGGCGGCGTCGATGGTGAGGACGTTCCAGTTCAGCGGGCGTCCGGCGGTGGCGGTCATGTCGACGAGCAGCTCGATCTCCTCGTCGGCGAACCGGTCGAGGCAGCCGGCCACGATCGCTTCGAGCTGGGTGCCCTCGTGCTCGCCGACGGCCCGGGAGAGGGCGAGGAGCTCCTCGGGCAGTGCGTGCCGGGAGGCGACGGGCTGCCCGTCGCCGTCGGAGTGGGTGGCGGACTGGGTGGTGGACAGCCCCCAGGCCCCGGCGTCCATCGCGTCGTGGAACAGCGCGAGCATCGCGTCGAGCTGCTCGGGCGTGGGCTGTCCGCCGATCGCGTCGGCGCCCATGACGTGCCTGCGCAGCGCGCAGTGCCCGACCATGAACCCGGCGTTGACGGCGATCCGCCCTTCGAGGGCGTCGAGGTACTCGCGGAAGCTGGACCAGCTCCAGTCCACGCCCTCCTCCAGCGCCTTGAGTGCCATGCCCTCCACCCGCGACATCATGCGGCGGGTGTAGTCGGCGTCCTCGGGGCGCCCGGGGTGCAGCGGGGCGAGGGTGAACCCGCAGTTGCCGCCGGCGACGGTGGTGACGCCGTGGTTCATGGACGGGGTGGCGTACGGGTCCCAGAAGAGCTGGGCGTCGTAGTGGGTGTGCGGGTCGACGAACCCGGGCGCGAGGACGAGGCCGGTGGCGTCCTCGGTGGTGACGGCCTCCTCGGTGAGCGTGCCCGGTTCGGCGACGACGGCGATGCGGCCGTCGCGGATGCCGAGGTCGGCGGGGTACGAGGGCCCGCCGGTGCCGTCCACGACGGTCGCTCCGCGGATGAGGTGGTCGAGCATGACGGGGATCCCTTCCGTGGTGGGTGGATGTGCAGCCGGGGTGCGCACGGCCGCGGTACGCACCCCGGCTGCACGGAGCGGCGGTCCGGGAAGACGCCGCTGGTCCGATCAGGCCCCTCCGGTGGCCGGGGAGCGGGGGTCCGGGGCAGTGCCCCCGGCGTCCACTACGCCGCGTCGCGGAACCGTGAGGTCCGGTGCACCGGGTCCGTGTCGATCTTCGGGATCACGTGCTCACCGATCAGCCTGATCGAGTTCAGCGTGTCCTGACGGCTCACCCCGATCGGCAGCCCGAAGCTCAGCTGGTCCGCCCCCGCCTGCTCCCACCGCCTGCACTGCGCCAGCACCTCGTCCGGGTCGCCGCAGATCATCAGCTCCTCGGCGATCAGCAGCTCGATGATCTCCTCGGTGTACTCCGGGAGCAGCTCGGGCCACTCCGGGATGCCGTCGGGCCGGGGGAAGGTGTCGTGGTAGCGGAAGAGCAGCGACTGGAGGTAGTTCAGCCCGCCGCCCACCGCGATCTCGACGGCCTTGGCGTGCGTCTCGGCGCAGATGGCCGTGGAGGTGACCATGACGTTGTCGTTGACGAAGTCCCCGACGGGTTCGGCGTCCTTGACGGCCGTCTTGTAGGACTCGACGACCCACTCCATGTCGGAGACCTTCTGCACGCTGAAGCCCAGCACGCCGAGCCCCTTCTTCCCCGCCATCGCGTACGAGGACGGCGAGCCGGCCGCGTACCACATCGCCGGGTGCGACTTCCCGTACGGCTTGGGCAGGATCTTGCGCGGCGGCAGCGACCAGTGCTTGCCCTGGAAGCCGACGTACTCGTCCTGGAGCCACATCTTGGGGAACTCGGCGATGGTCTCTTCCCAGATTTCCTTGGTGTGGTTCATGTCGGTGATGCCCGGCATGAACCCGAGGATCTCGTGGCTGCCGGCCCCGCGCCCCGAGCCGAACTCGAAGCGCCCCTCCGACAGGTGGTCGAGCATGGCGACCTTCTCGGCCACCTTCACCGGGTGGTTGACCGGGGCCAGCGGGTTGAAGATGCCGGATCCGAGGTGGATGCGGTCGGTGGCGTGGGCCAGGTATCCCAGGTACACGTCGTTGGCCGAGATGTGCGAGTACTCCTCCAGGAAGTGGTGCTCGGAGGCCCAGGCGTACTTGAAGCCGGACTTGTCCGCCTGGATGACGTACTCGGTCTCCTCGATCAGCGCCTTGTGCTCTGCCCCGGGGTCGACCTTGGCCCGTGCGGCGGGCACATACCCCTGTACAAAGAGCCCGAATTCCAAGGTGGTTCACCGTCCTCAATCGTTTCTGACACTCCGTCAGATCTTGATGCGTCCGACTGTTCCACCGGCACCGTTACCCGTCAATAGCTGACGCATCGTCAGCTCGGCTCAGAACAGGCTGACGCCCGCCAGCCAACCCCCGTCGATGACGAACGGCTGTCCGGTGATGTACGAGGAGTCCTCCGAGCTCAGGAAGAGCGCCAGCGCCGCCACCTCCTCCGGCCGCCCGATCCGCCCCAGCGGCACCAGCTTCCGGTACAGCTCGGCCACCGCGGCCCTGGACTCCTCCGGGTCCGCGGCCGGGTCCAGCGCCGCCGGGTTGGTCATCGCGGTGTCCACGGCGCCGGGGCAGACGGCGTTGACCCGTATCCCCTTCCCGGCCAGCTCCACCGCCGCCACCCGGGTCAGGCCGAGCACCGCGTGCTTGGTGGCGGCGTAGGCGCCCACGAACGCCATGCCGGTCAGCCCGGTGTACGAGGCGGTGTTGACGATGGTCCCGCCGCCCGCGGCCTCGATCTCCGGCGCGACGTTCTTGATCCCGAGGAACGCGCCCACCTGATTGACCTGCACCACCTGCTGGAACTCCTCCAGCGGCGTGCTCACCAGCTCGTTGAACCGGAGGATCCCCGCGTTGTTGACCAGCCCGTCGATCCGGCCGAAGGCGTCCTTCGCGGCGGCGACCGCGCCCTGCCAGTCCTCCTCCCGACTCACGTCCAGGTGGACGAAGCGGGCGGCGTCCTTCCCCAGCTCGCCCCGCAGCTCCTCGGCCAGCGCCTCGCCCTGCTCGTCGAGCACATCGGCGATCACCACCCGCGCGCCCTGTGCGGCGAAGAGCCGCGCCTCCTGCTCGCCCTGCCCGCGCGCCGCGCCGCTGATGAGTACGGTCCGCCCGTCCAGCTTGCCCATGGCCTGACTCCTACCTGTCGAGATGGGGTGCGACCTCGGCGGCGAACGCCGCCATCTGGTCGGTCAGTTCGCTGCGGCTCCGGCTGCGGAACCGCACCTGGATCTGGTGGACGCCCATGGCCGCGTACGCGCGCAGCGACTCCGCGAGGGCCTCCGGCTTCCCGGTGAGGGTGCGCCGCCCGACGGACCAGTCCGGCTCACCGACGTACAGCGGCTCGGTGATCGCGCCGACGACGATCGGCGCCTCGACCCCGGCCGCCTCCCGCAGCTCCTTCAGCCGGGCGATCTGCGCGGGCAGCTTCTCCCTCGGGTCGCCCTGCGGCAGCCAGCCGTCGCCCCGTACGGCCGCCCGGCGCACCGCGGCCGGCGAGGAGCCGCCCACCCAGACCGGCACCCGCTCCTGGGCCGGGCGCGGCAGCTGCCCGAGCCCGGAGAAGGCGAACCGCTCCCCCGCGAACTCCGGGTACTCCTCGGGTCCGAGCGCCGCCTTCAGCGCGTCGATGGTCTCGTCGAGCACCCCGCCCCGCCCGTCGAAGTCCGCCCCGAGCGCCTCGAACTCCTCCGTCACGTGCCCGGCGCCGACCCCGAGGATCAGCCGGCCGCCGCTGAGGTGGTCGAGGGTGGCGTACTGCTTGGCGGTGGCCAGCGGATGCCGCAGGCCGACGACGGCGACATGGCTCATCAGCAGGACCCGCTCGGTGATCCCGGCGAGGTGGGCGAGCGTGGCGACCGGGTCGTACCAGACGGTGCCCATGACCCCGGCGAGCCTGCGCGGGATCGCGACGTGGTCGCAGCTCGCCAGGTAGGCGAAGCCGGTACGGTCGGCGGTGCGGGCGATCTCGGCGAGATCGGCCGGACCGGCCGCCGCCTCCCACCCCTCGGCATAGATGGTGCTCTGCGACTGGATCGGCAGCTGCATCCCGTACGACAGCGGCCCGGTGGTCGATATCGGCACCGTACGGCCTCCTCCCGAGCTGATCTGACACACCGTCACATGACGGCGCGCGGGGCCATCGTCGTACCTGACGCGGCATCAGACAAGAGGCGGGGAGGGGCTGCCCGGCAGCGGGTGCTGTCGGACCCGCGCCCGCAGCGCAACCGGGGCCGTGTCGACGTGTGGGTGCCGTACGACGAGGCCGGGGCCCGGACGGCCGCGGCGGTCGCCCGGGCCCCGGTACCGGAAGCCGCCCTCGATCTCGATCCGGGTCGGGGGCTCGCTGCCGCCGTGGCAGTGCACGTCGTCGCACTCCCCGGTCCGGCGCGGCCGGAGGCGGTCGCCCACCCGCGAGGCGCGCGGCGCCACGCCGACACGGCGGAGCGCCGACCCCGGCGGTCCGACCGGCCGGACCGACAGGTGAAATGGGGTGTCTGCCCCGGTCGATAGGATTCCGGGGCCCGCACCTGCGGTCCGTGAAGCGATCACCTTCACGACCAGTGGTGCGGGGCTGTGGATTCACCTGCGAGAGCCCATAGGACGGTCCGCGGTCGCGGGCCGTCCGTGACCAGTGGAGTTCGAACAATATGAGACCTCGACGTCTGCGCCCCTACGTGTGCATAGGCAGCCTCCTCGCAGTCGGCCTCCTGGCCGGCTGCTCCTCGTCGGACGGGAAGGACGAGCCGACGCGTTCGGAACCGTCGTCCGACCGGCCCGCGCACGCGAGCGACGGCCCGAAGGAGTCGTCCCCGGCCTTCGCCACCCCGGCCGAGTGCGACGGACTCCAGCTCAAGGGCGGTACGACCCTCGCTGGTTCGGCCCTGTCGAAGTGTCTGGTGGCCGCCCTGAAGGCGTACGGATCGGGGACCGAGTCCGTGCAGTCGGGGGACGAGTCGGGGACCTCGCGGTTCATCTTCGGGGACGAGCCCGCGCTGGCCGGCTCGATGTCGGGGCCGGAGGGGGAGAAGGCGTACGTCTTCAAGGGCGAGGACGAGTGGATCAAGACACCGGGGCTCGGCAAGTGGGTCAAGGGGGACAAGAACAGCAGTGACCCGCAGGAGCAGATCGTGGCCGCCACGGGGAAGCTCTACCGAGGGCTCGCCGATCCGGAGATGACGGCCCAGATGATCGCGTCGGCGCCGGAGTGGACCGTCGAGCAGGAGCGACCCGTGATCTCCCTGGAGAACGGGGAGGACGTCACGGCGTGGCGGATCGTGAACAAGAAGCCGTACACGTTCCTGGGCGCGGCCGTGCGGGAGCACATTCTCTGGTTCGGGGACGACTTCACGCCCTACGGCGGCCAGGCCGAGTCCCAGGCGGGCGGCGTGATGAGCACGACCACGCAGCACTTCTACGACCTGGGCAAGCCGGTGACGATCGAGGCGCCCGAGTAGGCCGGTAGGCCCGCGGACCTGTCACATACCGCGTTCCGGGCCCCGGCGTCCGGGGCCCGGAACGCGGGCGGACAGGCTCCTACAGCGGGACGACGACGAGGGCCGTGTCGTCATCGGCGCCCGCCGCCGGCAGCAGGTCCGCCGACAGGGCGTCGGCGAGCGCCTCGGCCCCGCCCCCCGCCCCGTGGTGGCGGGTCAGGGCGGCGGCGAGCCGGGAGAGGCCGGTGTCGATGTCCTCGTTCCGGCGCTCGATCAGGCCGTCGGTGTAGAGCACGAGGAAGGCGCCCTCGGTGAAGGGCACCGTCGCCTGCGGCCAGGGCCCCGGTTCACAGCGGGCGCCCAGCGGCGGATCGGTGGCCCGGTCCAGGAACTCCACGGTGCCGTCGCCCCGCAGCAGGGCCGGCGGCAGATGACCGGCGACGCTGTACGTGATGCGGCGGGTGCCCCAGTCGATGAGCGCGCTGGCCACCGTCGTGTTCTCGGCCCCCACCACGGAGTCGGCGTACAGCTCCAGGATCTCCAGAGCGCGGGCCGGGCCACCGCAGGAGCGGGAGGCGGCACTGAGGGCGCTGCGCAACTGCCCCATGACGGTGGCCGCCGACAGTCCGTGACCGACCACGTCGCCCACCGCTACCCCGAGGCGCCCGTCCGGCAGCTCCACCAGGTCGTACCAGTCGCCGCCCACCTCCAGCGCCCGGACGGCCGGCCGGTAGCGCACGGCCACCGGGTGATGTCCGACCGTACGCGGGGCGGGCAGCATCGCCTCCTGGAGGCTGAGCGCGACCGCGCGGGCCTGGATCAGCTCGGTCACCTCCGCCACCCGGTGCAGCAGCAGCGCGACCCGGCCGTCCGCGCCGGGGACGGGAATGTTGGTCATGCTCCAGAAGCGTTCCTCCACCGCCCTGGGCCGGACGGTGGCGGTGACGTCGTCCGGCGGGTCGAACCGCTGAAGCTCCATGGTCTCGGCCCGGCCGGTCCGCACGACCCGGCGCAGGGACTCCCCGATGTTGCGCGCCACGGCCGCGTTGGGATGGTTCGGCCGGTCGGCGTAGTCGTCGGGCATGTAGTGGCCGATGACATCCGCACGGCTGCGGTTCACCACGCGCAGCCACTCCTCGTTGACGTCCGCGAAGTACAGCTCCGGGGTCAGGAGGGCCACCGCCCCCGGAAGCGCCTGGAACACCGCTCGGTAATCGATCTCTGGTTGCTTCATGACTGTCCCGCCTGGACACGGTGAGATCCCACCTACACCATGTCGGATTTACCCGGCGCCCGCCTCCGGATGCCGCCGCGCCGGTCCGGATCGGTCGCACAGCGTGACGCGGTACGACGGCGGGGCGTCACACCCCGATGAGGCGCACCGTCTCCGCCCACCGGTCGGCCTCCGGGGTTCAGACAGCCGGGCGGCCGCCGGTGTCGTGGTCGGCGTCGCCCTCGTCGTCGTCCCCGCCGGTCGCCGCGCTCTCGGGGGCCCGCGCACTCCCCGGCGCCGCCCCGCCCTCTTCCTCCTCCTCGCCGTCCTCGTCCCCCTGTTCGTCCGGCGCGGCCTGGACGCCCACGCCCTGTGAGGCCGACACGTTCTGGTCGATGGCGCCCCCGCCGCCGTCGTGGTCGCTGCCCGCCGTGCCCTTGCTCAGGGGGCCCAGCACATTGAGCGTCCGGTCCACCTCCAGCCAGGAGTCGGCGTTGGAGTTGTCGATGGTGACCAGGGACGGGCCGTGGTGCGTCTCCATTCCGCCGTCGGGGGCGTCCGCCCAGGCCGCTCCGGCGGCCAACTGGCCCTGGCAGAGCGCTCCGAGGACGACCACCAGGGCCGCGCGCGTCTTCGACGAGGTGAATCCCATGTTCCCGCTCTTCCTTCTCGCTTCGTGCCTGTGGTGCACAGGACGCCGGAACCCCGGGGTGCGCGGTGACGCACCATCGGGGCCCGGCATTCGGACGTTCGGTGACCGGCCGGGCCGACCGCACCCGGCGCGACGTCCGGATCAGACGGTCACGGACGCACGGGTGGAGTGGTGCCTGCTGATGTTCTTCTCCAGCAGTTCCGTCGAACGCTGCACCCCGATCCCCTCGGAGGGCACGAACTCGGGAAGCCGCCCGTCCGACCGCTTGAGATCCGTCAGCGCGCTGTCGATGGCCGCGTGCGCGGCGAAGAGACAGGGCGTGCTGTAGATGGCCACCTGGCAGTCCAGCTCGGTGAGTTCGGAGAGCGAGAGCCTGGGCGACTTGCCGCCCGCGATCTGGTTGAAGAGCAGCGGCTTGTCACCGACCACCTCCCGGATCCGCTTGATCCACTCGACGCTGCGCACCCCGTCGACCAGGACGACATCGGCGTCCGTCGAGGCCAGCGCCTCCGCGCGGCGCAGGATGTCCGACTCCTCCGTGGCGTCCGTGCGGGCCACGACCACCAGGTCCCGCCTGCTCTCCAGTACGAGGTTGAGCTTCTCCAGGTACTCCTCCAGCGGCAGCACCTGCTTGCCGTCCGCGTGGCCGCACCTGCGCGGGCGCTTCTGGTCCTCCAGGATCACGCCGGAGGCGCCGATCCGCTCCAGCCGCTGCACCACGTGGCAGGCCACCTCGGGGTCGACATAGCCGTCGTCGATGTCCACCAGCAGGTGGTGGGCGGGGAAGGCCAGCCGCAGCCGCTCCACGAAGGCCACCATGTCCGGCCAGGCGATGAAGCCGATGTCGGGGAGCCCGTAGTGGGAGGCGGCGAAGCCGAAGCCGGACACGAAGAACCCTTCGTAGTGCCGGGCCACGACGGAGGCCGAGTACATGTCGTAGATACCGATGAGCGGAGTCGTTCCCGGGGACCGGACTTCGTCCCTCAGCGCAGTTCCGTAACTCACAGCGTCTCTCCTTGACCAATGGATGAACGGATGTCGAGCGATGTCGTCCCGGGTGCTGCGGGCTCCGTCGGCGCCGGGCCCTGGAGCCGCTGATGCCGCAGGTGCGGAAGCACCACGCGCGGACTCACCCGCCGACAGAGGCGGCGGTATTCCGACCGTGCGGGACGTAAGAAAACTGCCCTCTTGCGAAGACTCGTATATCTATACAACCGTGACTGTGTCTTTACTTCGGGACGTGCCGCTTTTTACCTTGCGTGCGACACCTCCCGGGTGTACGCCGGGGGCTTGTTACGGGCGCACGGAATCCGGTGGACGCTTCCTTTCGGATCATCCGAAACAACAACTCGGGAAAGCGCCGAATGCCTTGCACATGCGCTGCGTTGACGCTCCGCGGGGCCGCCGGAGCGGCAGCGGCTCAGGACGCCTTCCGGAATTTCTTCGGGCCGCTTGCGCAGTAACGTTCCCCCCGGGGGAACGCCGACGGCGGATCCATCGGTCGAACTGTTCGAGCGGATACCTCACATAATTCTCCTGCCGTCCCGTGATCGCCTCGGGCGTCGGACCGGTCCGTCCGAACTCCCGCCACGGCACCGCCGCTTCTCCGCGTCGCTCGGAACCGCGGCACTCGACGAGGACAACATGAAGCTGCTGCAGCAGAAGATCTCTGCTGCAGCAGCGGCCGGGGCCACCCCGGTCCCCGTGCGGGTTCGGGACGGCCCCCTCAGAACTGTTCAGGTCACGCAGAGGCGGGAATGCAGACCGCGTACGACTGGACGGTCTGCGCGCCGGCACCACTGTTGTACGCAGAGACGTGCCAGGTGTTGGTCGCGGTGTCCGGGTAGCTCGCGGTCCAGTGGATCTCCTCGTTCTGCAGCTGGTTCACGGCGCCTCCCCCGGTCAGCACGGTCCCGGCAGGGCAAGCAGCAATGATGTTCTCGACGCTGCCGCCGGCGGGAATGAGCGTGGCTGCGCTGGTAGCGGTCTGGGACGCACCGACAGACCCGGTCGGACCGGTGGCACCCGTCGGGCCGGTCGGACCTGTCGGACCGGTCGCGCCATCAAGGCCATCGGCACCGGTCGCACCCGTCGCGCCCGTCGCACCCGTCGCACCATCAAAGCCATCGGCACCGGTCGCACCCGTCGGACCCGTCGGACCCGTCGCACCATCAAGGCCATCGGCACCGGTCGGACCCGTCGCACCGGTCGCACCATCAAGGCCATCGGCACCGGTCGCACCCGTCGGACCCGTCGCGCCATCGAAGCCATCGGCACCGGTCGCACCCGTCGGACCCGTCGGACCCGTCGGACCGGTCGCACCATCGAAGCCATCGGCACCGGTCGCACCCGTCGGACCCGTCGCACCCGTCGCACCATCGAAGCCATCGGCACCGGTCGCACCCGTCGGACCCGTCGCGCCATCGAAGCCATCGGCACCGGTCGCACCCGTCGCACCCGTCGGACCCGTCGGACCGGTCGCACCATCGAAGCCATCGGCACCGGTCGCACCCGTCGGACCCGTCGCGCCATCGAAGCCATCGGCACCGGTCGCACCCGTCGCACCCGTCGGACCCGTCGGACCCGTCGGACCGGTCGCACCATCGAAGCCATCGGCACCGGTCGCACCCGTCGGACCCGTCGCACCCGTCGCACCATCGAAGCCATCGGCACCGGTCGCACCCGTCGGACCCGTCGCACCCGTCGCACCGGTCGCACCATCGAGGCCATCGGCACCGGTCGCACCCGTCGGACCCTGCAGACCCGTCGCACCCGTCGGACCGGTCGGACCGGTCGCGCCATCAAGGCCATCGGCACCGGTCGCACCCGTCGCACCCGTCGCACCCGTCGGACCGGTGGGCCCAGTCGGACCGGTGGCACCGGTCCCCGGGTAGTCGTCGCAGAACGGCACCGCGGTCTGTGTCGAGATGTAGCGGGCGCTCATCCAGCCGCTGCCGTTGGACAGCAGGTACCACAGGTTGTTGCCATCGACATTCTGACCGGTCACCTTGCAGGCGATGGACACGTGGCCGCCGGACGGCACGCTGCCCACGATGGCCGACTGAGTGGTGGGAGCGCTGCGGATGTTCTGAGAGGTGCGGGAGATGACCGTCCCGGACACGCTGGCGAGCACTCGGCCGGCCATCACTCGGTTGGATGCCTGGGTACTCGCGGGGTTCGGCGTCCCGTGAGCAACGCTCATCGGACACAGTGCCAGAGTCATGCCCAGCGACATGGCGCCCAGTGTGGAGCGAGACAGAATGTCCCAACTTCTCGATTTGTACATCTCGGTTCCTAACCGCTTCTGCAGGGATTGGAGCCGTGAATTTGACAGCCGGGGCAAGTGATCGGCATATGCGCCGCGCGGCGATCTGCCGTTTGAGCGTGGACCGCACCTCTTGTGGGTGAGGCCGGCACAACCATCTGCCCCTATTCTCAATGTAATTGGATCTATTGGCTATTTCGGCGGACTGTGTCGGACAACTGGGGGAACCCGGGTGCGGCTCCGAGCAGGCCGCCCCGGATACACCGCGTCGCGTCCCGTGCGCTCACTTCCGGTACAGCGCCTCGATCGCCGCCTCGAAGTCCCGCGCGATGGCGTCCCGCTTCAGCTTCAGCGAGGGCGTCAGATGGCCGCTCTCCTCGGTGAAGTCCACGGGCAGGACGGCGAATTTGCGGATCGACTCCGCGCGGGAGACCAGCCGGTTGGCCTCGTCGACGGCGCGTTGCAGCGCGGTGCGCAGCTCCTCGTCGTCGACGAGTTCGCGCATCGGCACGTTCTGCTTCTTCTTCATCTGCCGCCAGTGGGCGAGCCCGTCGGGCTCCAGGGTGATCAGGGCGGTGATGAAGGAGCGGTTGTCGCCGACCACCATGCACTGGCTGACCAGGGGGTGGGCGCGCAGCCAGTCCTCCAGGGGCGCCGGGGTGACGTTCTTGCCGCCGGAGGTGATGATGATGTCCTTCTTGCGGCCGGTGATCGTGAGGTAGCCGTCCTCGTCGAGCGCGCCCAGGTCTCCGGTGGCGAACCAGCCGCCCTCCTGCACGGGCACCGGCCGGCCCTGTTCGGCGTCCCAGTAGCCCTGGCACACCTGACCGCCGCTGAGCAGTACCTCGCCGTCGTCCGCGATCCGCACGGCGGTGCCGGGCAGCGGCCAGCCGACGGTGCCCAGGCGCGGCTTGAGCGGCGGGGTGACGGTGGCGGCAGCGGTGGTCTCGGTGAGGCCGTAGCCCTCGAAGATCTCGATGCCCGCGCCCGCGTAGAACGCCGCGAGCCGGTGGCCCAGCGGGGAGCCGCCGCAGATCGCGTACCGGACGTGGCCGCCGAGCGCGGCCCGGATCCGGCGGTAGACCAGCGGGTCGTACAGCGCGCGGGCGGCCCGCAGGCCCAGCCCCGGACCGGGGCCGGTGCCGTGTTCGGCGGCCTCGACGGCCTCCCCGTACCGCTGGGCGATCCGCGCGGCGCGGTCGAACGACGAGGCGCGGCCCATCTTCTCGGCGGTGGCGCGGCCGGTGTTGTAGACCTTCTCCAGCACGTACGGGATGGCCAGCAGGAACGTCGGCCCGAACCCCGCCAGGTCGGCGAGCAGGTCCTCGGTCCGTATGGACGGGGCGTGGCCGAGGCGGACCCGGGCACGCAGGCAGCCGATCGCGACCATCCGCCCGAAGACATGGGAGAGCGGGAGGAAGAGCAGGGTGGAGGCGGGATCCTTGCTGACCGACTTGAAGACCGGGTGGAGCAGCTCGATCGCGTTGTCGACCTCGGCGAAGAAGTTGCCGTGGCTGAGCACACAGCCCTTGGGGCGGCCGGTGGTGCCGGAGGTGTAGATGAGGGTGGCGGGGGTCTCCGGCTCCAGCGTGGCGCGGCGGGCGGCGACGGTGTCGTCGGAGACGTGCCGGCCGAGGGTCTTCAGCCGGCCGAGCGCACCCGTGTCGAACTGCCACAGATGGGCGAGACCGCCGAGCTGTTTGCGCTCCTGACTGATCAGCCGGCCCTGGTCCGCGGTCTCGACGGCGCACGCGACGGCGCCGGAGTCCTGGAGGATCCAGCGGGTCTGGAAGGCGGAGGAGGTCGGGTAGATGGGGACGGTGACGAGCCCGGCGGCCCAGGCCGCGAAGTCGAGCAGGGTCCACTCGTAGGTGGTACGGGCCATGATCGCGATCCGGTCGCCGACACCGAGGCCCTCCGCGATGAGCCCCTTGGCGACGGCGAGCACCTCGTCGGCGAAGTCCGCCGCGTTCACGTCCCGCCAGTCGCCGTCCGGCTGCTTGCGGCTGAGCACGGCGTCGGCGGGGGCCTCGCGGGCGTTGTCGAACGGGATCTCGGCGAGCGAGCCCCGACGCACGGGCGGCGCGGCCGGTGGTACGGAGACCTGTCGCACCGAGCCGTCGGCGGCCCTGGTTTTCGTCGGCTCGACGAGGGTGGGGACGGCGGCAGTGGCGGGGGCGGTGGATGGCGTGGACACGTGCGGCTCCTCAACGTGGGGTCGGGTGATCTCGCCGGGTCCGTCCGGCGGCCGGTGCGTATGAGGCGTCATGGGCGTCGGAGGCGTCGGAGGCGCCAAAGGTGTGGCGGGCGCCGGGGGGCGGGGGA
>NZ_JBCEWQ010000144.1:0-22195 GCF_038448545.1 Streptomyces sp. CLV115 | reverse complement strand
AGGGTGGGGTGCCGGACGAGGAGGGGTGCGTTGTCACGGAAAGAGCCGGTGGAGGCGCCGGTACGGTCCGAACCGAGGGATCCGCGGGTGGCCGGGGGCGCCCGGCAGGCGCTGGTCTCGCTGCGCACCAGTCCGGGATTCCGTCTTCTGTGGGTCTCCAATCTGTTCTTCTACGGCGGCGCGTGGACCCAGACGCTCGTGATGGGCTGGCTCGTCTTCGACACCACCGGCTCCGAGTTCCTGCTCGCCGTGTTCACCGCCGTACGGCTCGCCCCCATGCTCCTCGGCCCCTTCGCCGGAGTGCTCTGCGACCGCTACGACCGGGTCCGGCTGCTCATGATCGCCTGTCTGTGGGCGCTGGGTGCGGTCGTCGTGGTGGCGACCACGGCGGCGTTCGGCCAGGTGTCGTACGGGGCTTTGGTCGCCGGGGGCCTGGCCATCGGGCTGGCACAGTCCCCGTCGCAGCCGCCGCGCGCCTCGCTCGTCCTCGACCTCGTCGGACGGGAGAACCTGAGCAACGCCAACGCGCTGAACGCGCTGGCGATGAACATGACGCAGGTCATCGGACCCGCGGTCGGCGGAGCGATGATCAGTGCGTTCGGCGCGCCCGCCGCCCTGTGGATCTCCACCACCTGGTACGTGGTGTCACTCGCGGCGCTGTGGCCGCTGCGCGGGGTGGGGCACCGGACACCGGGCCGCCCGGAGCCCGTGCTGAAGATGCTCACCAGCGGATTCCGTACGGTCCTGACCAGCCGGCTCACCTCGGCCGTACTGCTCGTGACCCTCGCCGCCAACGTCCTGCTGTGGCCCGTCCACCAGGCGTTCATGCCGGTGTTCGCCAAGGAGGTTCTCGGGCTCGACGCCGCGGGCCTGGGATGGTTGCTGACCTGCGGGGGCCTGGGCGGTCTCGCCGGATCGCTGGTCATAGCCATGCTCGGCGACTTCAAGTTCAAGGGCGGACTGTTCGTGATCGGCACCGCCGCATGGGGCGCCCTGTGGTCACTGTTCGCACTGTCCCGGACGGTCCCGCTCTCGTTCGCGCTGATGGCGTGCATCGGACTGATGAGCGCCTCGTTCGGGGTGCTCCAGACCACTCTGCTGCTGATGACCACCGAGCCGGAGGTGCGGGGGCGCGCCCTCGGCCTTCAGGAACTCGCCATCGGCGTCATGCCGTTCGCCTCGCTGGGGCTCGGCGTGGCGGCTGAGTCGGTGGGGGTCGGGGCCACCGCGTTCCTCAGCGGAATCCTGCTGGTCGTGCTGTTGCTGACGCTCGCGGTCCGGGTGCCCCGACTGCTCAGGTACAGCGGAGTGCAGCTGCCGTAGCGCGTCTCGGGCCCGCGGGGGCCGCACCGGCCGCCGGTGTACGGGTTCGGCCGCGGCGCAGTGTGCCCGCCGCGGCCGGACCCGCCCTCGACGACCGGGATCAGACCCGGAGTTCGCCGTCCTGGACCACCACTTGCCCACCGGCGACCACCAGTTGCCGACGCGGCGAGCGGACCAGGGCGTCCTGGACGTTCTCGGCGTCCAGCAGCACGATGTCCGCCCTCGCCCCCGCGACGATGTCGTGGGTGTCGCGGTGCACGAAGCCCGCCGCACGCGTGGAGGCCAGCTCCACCGCGTAGGCCAGCTCCTCGTCGGTGCGCAGGCCGTGCAGCCGGGCGAAGTTGAGCGCGACGCGAAGGATGTCGCCGTCACCGTACGGCGACCACAGGTCCCGGATCCCGTCGGTCCCGAGGCCGATCCCGACACCGCGGTCCCGCATCCCGCGCCAGGGCAGCGGCGCGCTGCGGACCGGGGCCACGGTCGCCCAGGAGACACCGGCCTCCCCGCAGGCTTCGAGCACTCGCTGCCGGCGGTCCGCCACGAGCTCGCCCAGGGCGAAGCCGTGCGAGACGGTCACCCTGCCCCGCATCCCCAGGCTCAGGGTGCGCTGGGCGATGAGCTCGATCTGGAAGGCGCCGAGCTCGCCCCCGTCGTGCAGATGGATGTCGAGCCCGACACCGCGTCGCTCCGCGATGCCGAAGAGGCCGTCGAGCTGTGCGACCGGGTCGCGGTCGATCGACGCCGGGTCGAGGCCGCCGATGGCGGTCGCCCCCGCCTCGGCCGCCTTGTCGAGGAGGTCCAGCACGCCGGGACGGCGCATCACGCCGTCCTGCGGGAACGCGACGATCTCCACCTCGATCGCGCCGCCGAACCCGGCGACCGCCTCACGGACCACCTCGATCCCGCGCAGACCGACGCCGAGGTCGACGTCCACATGGCTGCGCACCGCCGTCGTGCCGTGCCGGAGGAACTCGCGCAGCACGGCGGTGGTCGAGGACGTGCTCGGGATACCGAGTCCGTCACGCTCCGCGCGTTCGTGGGAGATGCGCCCCTGGGTCGTGGCCTCACCGCCGTAGGAGACCCACGGCTGCCCCCACCAGCTCTTGTCGAGATGGGCGTGCGCGTTGATGAAGCCGGGCAGGGCGAGGAGACCGCCGCCGTCGAGGCGATCACCCTCGCCGGCCGCCGTCCCGGCGGGCACTACGGACAGGATCTCGGCGCCGGACAGCACGATGTCCACGGGCGCTGCACCCCAGGGCCGGACGTTCGTCAGTATCACATGAGCCATGCAGTGACGGTATACCAAATGGGTGAAGTGTCAGCCGGCCGGTCGACGGGGGCCGGCGCCGCGGCGGCCCGCGAACGCGAGCGGCAGTGTGGCCAGGGAGAGCGCGGCCATGGCCATGAGCGCCACGGAGAAGGAGGTCCCCGTCGCCAGGTATCCGACGAGGAGGGCGCCCACTCCGGTACCGGCGTCGAACCCGACGTTCCACACGGCGCTCGCGATCCCGCTGGACCGGTTGTCGACGGCGGCGAAGGCGTCGACCAGGGTCAGGTTCTGCAGCCCGCCGTAGCTGACCCCGACCAGGGCCGTCCCGGCCAGCAGCGGGACCAGGTCCGTCGTCCCCTCAGTGGCCACCGCCCAGGCCGTCAGGGTGAGTCCCACCGCCGTGACGACCACCAGTGGCCAGCGGAACGGCCGCGTCCCGTACCGATCGGCCAGCGCCCCGAACCGCCAGCGGGAGAGGGCGGCCGTCCCTGTCAGGAGCAGCAGTCCACCCAGGGTCGCGGTGGGGTCGTCGCTCATCTGCGGGGCGAAGGTGATCAGGGCGCCACCCGCCGTGGTGACCCCGAGCAGGAGCAGCATCGGCCGCAGCAGCGGAAGGTACGTGGCCCATTTGTCCCGCCCGGCGTCCTGGTGGGGTATCTCGGGCCCGGCCGGCCGGGCGTCCAGCCGGCGGGCCAGCCGGAGCGCGGGAACCACGCCGAGCAGCGGCAGCGCGCCGACGGCGAACACGACCCCGAAGCCGAGGTTCTGCGCGGCCCACGGCGCCGTCGACACCAGGATGAACTGCGGCCCGGCGATCGCCAGACCGTACGCACCGATCGCCTGCCCGCGCCGCGCGGGCTCGACGAGTTCGGCCACGGCACCGGCGCCGCAGACCGTGAGCACCCCGAACCCGAGCCCGCGCACCGCGGCGAGGGCGAGCACCACGCCGAGCTGCGCGGACAGCAGGTGCAGCAGCGAGGGAACGCCGAGCAGGACCATCCCGCAGACCAGCGTGGTGCGCCAGCCGAGACGTCGTATCGCCGTCGGAACCAGGGACTGGGCGAACACGGTGCAGAGCATCAGGACGGCGTTGACCGAACCGGCGCCGGCGGCATCGGCCCCACCGTGCACGGCCCAGAGCGGCGCGGTCGGCAGCAGCACCGCGAACCCCGAGAAGCCCGTCGCCGTCAGGAGCAGCAGCGCGGGCATGCCCGGTGCGTTCCGGACCGTTTCCCGCGCGGCGCTCTTCGCCGGAGCGTTCCTCACTGGCTCGTTCCTCCGTGGCGCCGTCGGCGGACCGGCTGTCGCGGCCGGCCGGCATGCGAAGGAGGGCCGCAACGGGGCCGCCCACCGTGACGTAAATGGTATACCGAATGCGGCTCGACTGTTAGCCTGGTGCCATGAGCACAGTGAACGAGCCGCAGTCTGTCACAGAGGGGGACCGCGAGTTCCTCCGCCGTTGCGTAGACCTGGCGCGCGATGCGCTCACGGCCGGCGACGAGCCGTTCGGCTCGCTCCTCGTGGACGAGCACGGCACGGTCCGCTTCGAGGACCGCAACCGGGTCCGGGGCGGCGACGCGACCCGGCACCCGGAGTTCGAGATCGCGCGCTGGGCGGCCGAGAACCTGTCCCCGCAGGAACGGCGCACCAGCGTCGTCTACACCTCCGGCGAACACTGCCCGATGTGCAGCGCGGCCCACGCCTGGGTGGGCCTGGGCCGCATCGTGTACGCGTCGGGCTGCGACCAACTCGTCGCGTGGCGCCGTAGTTGGGGCTTCGACGCGGGGCCGGTCGCGGCCCTGCCCATCAACGCCGTCGCTCCCGGCATCCCGGTGGCGGGACCCGATCCGGCGCTCGCCGAAGAGGTCCGCGCGCTGCACGCCCGGATGCTGGGCGTGGCCACCGACGGCTGAGGGCTTCCCCGCCTGCCCCGCGTCAGGGGCGGGCTTCCTCAGGAGCGCGCGTCGTCGGCCCGGTCCTCGCGGGCCGCGTTCTTCTCCTTGATCCGCACCGCTTCCTTGCGGACCTCGGCCTGGGTGGTGCGCTCCTGCCGGAGCCAGTCGGGGGCTTCCTTCTTCAGCGTCTCGATCTGCTCCGTCGTGAGGGCCTCGGTGACTCCGCCACGGGCGAGCCCGGAGATCGAGACACCGAGCTTCGCGGCGACCACCGGCCGGGGGTGCGGGCCGTTGCGTCGCAGTTCCTGCAGCCACTCGGGCGGATCGGCCTGCAGTGCGTTCAGCTCGGTGCGCGAGACGACACCCTCCTGGAACTCGGCGGGGGTGGCCTCTAGGTACACACCCAGCTTCTTTGCCGCGGTCGCGGGCTTCATCGTCTGGGCGGTCTTGTGCGACGTCATACGGACAAGGGTATCGAGCATGTGCGCCACCTCTGACCAGGGCCGGTAACCTGGCGGAGTGACAAGCTCGGAAGAAACCCCTTCGTTCCGGCTCGCGTACGTCCCGGGGGTGACACCCGGAAAGTGGGTGCGGATCTGGAACGAGCGGCTGCCCGGCGTCCCGCTGACCCTCGTGGGGGTGTCGGCCGCCGAGGCGTCCGACGCGTTGCGCGGGCGGGCGGCCGACGCCGGCCTCGTACGGCTGCCGATCGACCGGACGGCCCTCAGCGCCATCCCGCTCTACGCCGAGACGACCGTGGTCGTGATCCCGAAGGACCACATCATGGCGGCCGTCGAAGAGGTCCCGGCCGCTGACCTGGCCGACGACATCGTGCTGCACCCCCTCGACGACGTCCTCGACTGGGAGGACCGCCCGGGGCGGCCGGCCAACGAGCGTCCCGCCACCACGGCGGACGCCGTCGAGCTGGTGGCCGCGGGAGTCGGGCTGCTCGTCGTACCGCAGTCCCTCGCCCGCCTCCACCACCGCAAGGACCTCACGTACCGGCCGGTGCCGGACGCCCCCGAGTCGCGCGTCGCGCTGTCGTGGCTGGAGGACGAGACCACCGACCTGGTCGAGGAGTTCATCGGCATCGTCCGCGGCCGCACCGTCAACAGCACGCGGGGCCGCCCCAAGCCACCGGCCGAGCCGAAGGCCGGGCGCGCCGAGAAGGGCGGTGCCCGGCGCAAGCCCGCAGCGGGCGGCTCGGCCGGCAGATCGGGCGGGAAGCCGGGCGGGAAGGCCGGTGGCAAGAACCCGCGGAGCGGTTCGGCCGGGGCCAAGGCCGCCAAGCGCGGCAAACCCCGCCGCCGCTCCTGAGGCGTGCCCCGGCCTGCTCGTTCCGCCCCTTTGCCCCGTGCGCGGGCGAGAGCGTTCGCCGCGCGGACCGGGCCCGGCTCAGCGCCTGCGCCGCACCTTCGGTTCCGGTACGAGACGCACGACACCGTTGAGCAGGTGGTCGACCACGTCGTGCGAGGGCTTGTCGGTGAGATTGGTGAGCAGCCGGGCCAGGGTGTTGAGCAGGAACGGCGACCCCATGACATAGCGGTTGAGGACCGGCTGGAAACCGGAGCGGCTGAAGATCAGATCGGCCGCCGTGTTGCCGAGGCGGTAGTAGCGCCCCCAGCGGCGGTTCATCTCGACCGGGTAGCCGTGCAGCACCTGCTCGCGCCTCGGCCCCCGGGGCAGGGCGAGGGCCAGGGTCGCCGTCTCGGCGGCGACCTCACCGGCCTCCATGGCCTGGCCGATCCCCTCGCCGTTCCAGGGGCTGATCATGCCTCCGGAGTCGCCGACGAGCAGGAGCCCGCGGGTGTAGAGGGGATGGCGGTTGAAGCCCAGCGGAAGGGCGGCGCTGCGCACCGGGCCCTCCGCGTTCTCCTCGCGCAGTCCCCAGGCCTCGGGGGTACGGGCCAGCCACTCGTCCAGCGTGGCGCGCAGGTCCGCCTTCCCGTGCCTGCGGTGCGGCAGCGCGCCGAGGCCGACGTTGACCCGGCCGTCGCCCATGGGGAAGATCCAGCCGTACCCGGGCAGATAGTGATCGCTCCCCGGGAACCGGAGATCGGCCCACAGCTCCAGATACTCCTCCGCGGAGCGCTCGGGGCTGCGGTAGTAGCGGCGGGCGGCCGTCGCGATCTGCCGGTTCCTGTCCCGCTGGAGCCCCATGGCGAGGGCGAGACGGGCGGAGGCGCCGTCGGCGGCGATCACGATCGGCGCGTGGAAGGCCAGTGACTCCTTCGCCGCGGTCGTCGCGGAGACGCCGGTGATGCGGCCGGCCCGGTCGGTCAGCGGCTCGGTCACCTTCACACCGCTGTGCAGCCGCGCTCCGGCGGCGACGGCGTGCCGGGCGAGGATGTCGTCGAAGTCGTGCCGGCTGCGCGAGAGACCGAAGTCCGGGTAACGGCCCAGCGCGGGCCAGTCGATGTGCACCTGATGCTCCCCGGCC
This sequence comes from Streptomyces sp. CLV115, assembly GCF_038448545.1. Lineage (NCBI taxonomy): Bacteria > Bacillati > Actinomycetota > Actinomycetes > Kitasatosporales > Streptomycetaceae > Streptomyces > Streptomyces sp. CLV115. The sequence continues at coordinate 15,267 of NZ_JBCEWQ010000144.1, read as the reverse complement.
ACCCAGCGCATGCCGCGCGAACGGGTCCAGCCCGGAGCCTTGATGTCGACGCCCATCCTGATGAGCTGGTGCACCGCACGGGGCGTCAGACCGTCCCCGCACACCTTCTCGCGGGGGAAGTGCGACTTCTCCAGCAGCAGGACATCGACGCCCGCCCTGGCGAGGTGGAAGGCCGCCGCGGATCCCGCGGGCCCCGCCCCCACCACGATCACCTGGGCCTCCTCGTCCGGGCCGTGGCCGGACCGGGCGTTGGACCCGGACCGCTCTGGCGTCGTTTCCCGCATCGGGAACCCCTTCCTGGAGCCGGTGCCGTACCGGGGACGGCAGTCATCCGCTTCATCATCGATCAAGGACGGCCGGTGTGTGACCCGGTCCGGAAATCCGGCACCCTGATGATGGAATCCCAGGACGCGGACCACCCGGAACCATGGCAACTCGCCCCTGCCGACAGGCCGCTCGGTCGGTCGGCTGCCCGGCTGCCCGGCGAGGGGAACACCTCTGACGGGGCGTCGCCCGGCGACCGGGCCGGGGCCGGCCGGGACGCACACGCGGAACCACGGGGCCCGGAAACGCGTTTCCCAGGAGACGAGTGGCGCGGACCGCCCGACTCCGGGCGGCGGGGCGTACCGGGGCGGGAAGGGGCGGCATGTCGCGCGGATGGAAGATCACAGTCCTTGTGCTGGGGGCGGCCGGAATCGTCTCCACGCCGCTGATCTGGTTGCTGGACGGCCCCGACACCGGACAACTGGTCGGGGCCTCCGTCCAGGCCGCCGTGGCCGTCGCCGCCCTGGTCTGGGCGTTGTTCCAACGCCCGGAGGGTCGTACGGACGACACAGCGGTGAGAACCGGTCGGGCCCGTGCCACCCGCGGAGGAACGGCAGTCACCGGCATCGGACGCCGTCAGGGCCGGGGCAACGGCTCCGCGCGGGTCTCGGGATCCGGCGACAGCGTTGCCGACGGTGAAGGCAGCAGCGCGAACAGCGGCATCGACTACACCTGACCGGCCCGGGGCGACCCGGGGCGATTGAAGGGACGATGGGCGAGTGAACGGCGAAGGCAAGCGCTCACAAGGCCGCGGGGACGCTGCCGGCGTACACGTGGAAGTGACCGGTACGGGCGATGCCGCGGCCGCGTCGGGCGCCGCGGCGATCACTGGCTACCGTGGCCCGGCCCCCGACGACGACGGCGCCCCCGCCGCTCCCGTCCGGGTCTCCCGGACCGGGAACGCCACCGGGTCGACAGGGGCATTCGTCAACACCGGCTACGTCGGACATGTGACGTTGCAACGGGCGCCCCGAGAGCCCGCCCCCTGGCCCCATCAGGTCGGTGTGATCCCTCCCCGGGCGCACTGCTTCCAGCACCGCGCCGAGGCGGACCGGCTGCGGGCGGTGGTCGACGACGGCGGCACCGCGGTATTGTGCCAGGTGCTGACCGGGATGGGCGGGGTGGGCAAGACTCAGCTCGCCGCCGACTACGCGCACACCGCCTGGGGCGACGGCAGTCTCGACGTGCTGGTCTGGGTCACCGCGGCCTCCCGCTCGGCCGTGGTGACCGCGTATGCGCAGGCGGGCGTCGAGCTGTGCGGAGCGGACCCCGAGGATCCGGACCGGGCGGTCCGCGCCTTCCTCGCCTGGCTCACCCCCAAGGCCGGCCGGAATCCGTGCCGGTGGCTCGTCGTCCTCGACGACCTGGCCGACCCCGGCGATCTGACCGCCGACCCGGACGATCCCGACGACGGATGCAGTCTGTGGCCACCCGCCGGCCCGCACGGCCGCACCCTGGTCACCACCCGTCGTCGCGACGCCGCCCTCACCGGCAACGGTCGCCGCCCGGTGGAGGTCGGCCTGTTCACCCCGGCCGAAGCCGTTGCCTACCTCGACACGTCGCTGGCCGCGCACGGCCGGCAGGGCCCCGCCGGTCCGCTCACCGCTCTGGCCGCGGACCTCGGCCACCTTGCCCTGGCCCTGGCTCAGGCCGCCGCCTACATCATCGACGCCGCCATCCCTGTCGACTGCGCCCCGTGTCCCCACGAGGAGGGGGAGTGCCCCAGCTACCGCGCCCTGCTTGCCGATCGCGCCACGGCGCTCGCCGACCTCGCCCCCGACGTGCTGCCCGACGCACAGGGGGTGGCGCTCGCCGCGGCCTGGTCCCTGTCCGTGGAGCGCGCCGACCGGCTGCGCCCGGTCGGCCTGGCCCGGCCCATGCTCCAGTTGGCCGCCCTGCTCGACGCCAACGGCATCCCCCAGGCAGTACTGACCAGCGAGCCCGCCCGTGCCCACCTGGCGACACAGCGGACCGCGACGGGCCGGCAGTCCGCCGAGGCACCGGCCACCGTCTCACTCCGGGACGCGGCACAGGCACTGCGCGCCCTGAACCGGCTCAGCCTCATCGACCACGATCCGGGCACACCCCACCAGGCCGTTCGCATCCACCGGCTCGTGCAACGCGCGACCCGCGACACCCTCACCCGCGAGCTGAGGGACCAGTGCGCCGGAAGAGCCGCCGACGCGCTCATGACCGCCTGGCCGGAAGTCGACCGTGATCCCGGGTTCGCCGCCGTCCTGCGTGCAAATGCCGGAGCTCTCGTCCGGCACAGCGAGGGGGCGTTGTTCCGGCCCGAGGCCCATCCTGTCCTTGACAGAGTTGGCACCAGCCTGGGCGAAGCGGGTCAGGCCGGCGCCGCCACCGCCCATTTTCAGCAGATGGCCGAGGCTGCCACCCGCCACCAGGGACCGGATCACCCCAGCACTCTCCAGGCCCGCTTCGTCGGTGCACGCTGGTTGGGGGAAATGGGGGACACGGCCGGCGCGACGGACGCGTACGAGCGGTTGCTGGCCGACCGCATCCGTGTGCTGGGCCCCACCCACCCGGACACCCTGCTCACCCACCAGAATCTGGCCTACGCGTGGGGAGAAGCAGGGGACGCGCCGCGCGCGGTGGCTGCGTACGAGCAGATTCTTCCCGTGATGCTGCGGTTGCTGGGCCCTGATCATCCCGAAACCTTCGTCACCCGCCAGGAACTCGCCCTCTGGCGCGGGGAGACGGGAGATGTGACCCGCGCCCTGCACGAATGCGAGCTGATCCTGCAGGATCAGCTGCGGGTGCTGGGCCCCGACGCGCCCCGTACTCTCGCCACAAGGTTCGACCTCGCTCGCTGGTTGGGAGGTTCCGGGGACGCGGTTGGTGCGGCAGAGGCGTACGAGCAGCTGGTGGCCGACCGGGAACGCGTGCTGGGCCCCCTCCATGTCGACACCCTCACCACCCGCAGCCAGCTCGCTCTCTGGCGGGGGAGGTCCGGGGACGGGGCCGGCGCGGTGGCCGAGTACGAGCAGCTGCTCCCCGAGATGCTGCGGGCACTGGGCACCGACCATCCCATCGCTCTCAACACCCTCCACCACTTCGCCAATGCGCTGGGACGGCACGGAGACGCGGCCGGTGCGGTGCGCGTGTTCGAGCAGCTGGTCGTCGACTGCACACGTGTGCTGGGCCCCTACCACGCCGACACCTTCAACAGCCGCAGAGGCGTGGCCGCCTGGCGGGGCGCGTCCGGGGACTGGGCCGGAGCGGTGGATGCCTGCGAGGAGCTACTGGACGACGACGCGGAGCAGTTGGGCCCCGACCACCCGGATTCCCTGTTCAACCGCTACTTCCTCGCCTTTGCGCGGGCGGCATCGGGCGACGCGGCCGGCGCCGCGGCGGGCCTGGCACACGTCTGTGTCGACATGCGGAGGTGGCTCGGCCCCGGCCACCCCTACACCCTGCACGCCCTGCACAGCTTCGTCGCCCTGCTGGACGGGGCGGCCGACGGGACCGGTGCGGGCGTGTCCTTCGCCGGGATACTTGCCGAGCGGGAGCAGGCATTGGGCCCCGATCATCCCCAACTTCTCATGACGTGGGGTGATCTGGCCGTGGATCTCGCGGAGGCGGGTGACCCGGCCGGTGCTGCCGTCCTCGGTGCCGAACTGCCCGAACACATGGCGAGAGCGCTGGGACCGGACCAACCGCACACCCTCATCAGCCGGCACAATCTCGCCACCTTCCGCGGCCGGGCAGGGGATCCCGCGAGCGCCGCCAGGATCCTTGTCGAACTGCTGATCGACCAGTGCCGGGTGCTCGGCCCGGATCACCCGGACACCCGCACCACCGAGTCCGAGATCACCGCATGGCTGGAAGCAGCCGGGGATCCGGCCGGTACCGCGGCCACCTGCACCGAGATGCTGGAACGGGTACGGGCGGTGGTGGGCCCCGATCATCCTCGGACACTCGGAATCCAGGGCGGCACCGCCCATCGGCAGGGCCTGGCAGGGGACATCGATGGTGCCGTCGGGGCCTATGCCGACCTGCTGCGGCGCATGCTTCGATCGGTGGGACCGGACCACCCCCACGTACAGGTCGTCCGGCACAATCTTGAGTACTGGCGGGGCCGGGCGGGTGACGGCGGCCCGGACGCCGGGTGACGACGGCACCAGCAGGTGGAAGTCCCTTCCGCTACGACTCCAGGTAGCGCAGCACCGCGAGCACCCGTCTGCTGTAGCCGGTGGCGCGCGGCAGATCCAGCTTCTCGAAGACCGAGTTGAGGTTCTTCTCGACCGAACTGAGCGAGAGGTGCAGCTGCTGCGCGATGGCCGCGTTGCTGCGGCCCTGCGCCAGCTCCTGCAGCACGGTGCGCTCGCGGGGAGTCAGCCGGGCCAACGGATCGACGTGCGTGGTCCGCACCACCAACTGCCGTACGACCTCCGCGTCGATGGACGCCCCACCGGCGTGGATCCGCTCCAGCGACTCCAGGAACTCGTCGACCTGCGCGACCCGGTCCTTGAGCAGATAGCCGACCCGTTCGGCGTTCTGGGACAGCAGCCGGACCGCGTAGTTGCGCTCCACGTGCTGGGAGAGCACCAGCACACCGACCGCTGGCCACCGCTCGCGGATCTCCAGCGCGGCCCGCAACCCCTCGTCGGTGTGGGTCGGCGGCATCCGGATGTCGACGACGACGAGGTCCGGACGGTCCGCCTCCACCGCCCGGACGAGGGAGTCGCCGTCGCCCACCGAGGCGAGGACCTCATGGCCCTCCTCGGCGAGCAGAAGGGCCAGGCCTTCCCTGAGCAGGGTCGAGTCCTCGGCGAGCATTACGCGCACGGCAACTCCGCGGTGATCGTGGTGGGGCCCCCGCAGGGGCTGTCGGTGTACAGCCGGCCGTCCAGCGCCTCCACCCGGCTGCGCAGCCCGGACAGTCCGCCGCCCAGCGGATCCGCGCCGCCGGTGCCGTTGTCCTCGACGGAGACCGAGACCCGGTCCCCGTCGCCCCGGACGCGCACGAGGACGCGGGTGGCCCCGGAATGCTTGGCCGCGTTGGTCACGGCCTCGCAGACCACGAAGTAGACGGCGGTCTCCACCGGCCGGGGCAGCGGCTGCGGCAGCGAGAACCCGATGCGCAGGGGAATGCCGCAGCGTTGGGCCACCCCGGCGAGGGCCTCTTCGAGCCCCAGGTCGTCGAGCGCCGACGGATAGACCCTCCAGGCCACCTCACGCAGTTCCGTGAGGACCTCCTGGGCGGCCTCGTGGGCCTGCTGGAGCAGCAACTCGGACTGCCCGGGCCTGCGGTTGCGGCGGGCCCGGCCCAGCAGCATCGCAAGGGCGACGAGCCGCTGCTGCACCCCGTCGTGCAGATCGCGTTCGATGCGCCTGCGTTCCGCGTCGACCGCCCGGAGCACGCCGGCCCGGCTGGCGGCCAGTTCGGCGATGCGCAGCTCCAGCAACTCCCGCTCGGAGGGCCCGAAATGCTCGCGCGCCAGCCGGGCGTCGAGCGCGTTCAGCGAGAAGACCCCTTGAAGATCGAGGAAGAGCAGGACCCCGCCGAGCAGCGCCTGGGGCAACAGCCCCTGCCAGTCGGTGGGATCCCGGACCACCCCCGCCGCCAGCAGCCCGGCGAGCACGGCCCCGTATCCGAGCAGCGCCAGCACCCCGGCGAACAGCGTTCCGGCGCAGGTGCGGGCAGCCAGATAGCGAAGGACATCCCGGTCCGGCGCGTGGTGGTCGGGAAACACATCGCCGAAGAAGACGCTGCGGCGCACCCGTTCCAGCCGGGTGAGCCCGCGAGCCCCGGCACTCAGCAGCGCCAGCGCACGCGGCCGGGTACGGGGCCACAGCGCGAACGGCAGCGACAACCCGCCCGGCACGGCGAAATACAGCAGCCCGAACACGGCGGTGCAGCAGCCGAGCAGCGTACCCGCGGCCCTGCGCGGCCATGGGCACGGGTGTGTCACCGGCGCGCCCGCCGCGTCGCGCCGCATGCCGGACGCCTCCGGCAGCCGGCCGGCCGTACCGTCCGCGAAGTCCCCCTGCACGGTTGCCGAGGCTAGCCGCGCGGCAGGGACACGGCAAGATCCTTTTGGCCGGGCGACGGGTGCGACCGGCGGCGTACGGGGCCCCGCCGCCCGGCTCACGGAACCCGGCGGTGCTGTGCCCGGCCACTGGAGCGCAGCCGTACGATCATGTATCCGGCGAGGGCCACCACGACCAGCACGAGCACGGCCTTGGACAGGATCCCGACATAGGTCTCCACCAGGTCCCAGCGGTCGCCGAGCCAGTAACCGGCCATCACCAGCACCGAGTTCCACAACAGGCTGCCCACGGCGGTCAGCGCCACGAACAGCGGCAGCGACATGCGTTCCACACCGGCCGGCACGGAGATCAGACTGCGGAAGATCGGCACCATGCGGCCCAGCAGGACGGCCTTGGTGCCGTGCCTGGCGAACCACTGCTCCGTACGCTCCAGATCGGAACCCCGCACCAGCGGAAGCCTCGCCCAGATCGCGTGCATCCGCTCGCGGCCGAAGAGCATCCCGATCCAGTACAGCGCCACCGCCCCCACCACCGAACCCAGCGTGGTCCAGAACAGCGCGGAGGCCAGAGAGATGACACCCTGCCCCGCCGCGAACCCGGTCAGCGGGAGAATGACCTCGCTGGGCAGCGGCGGAAAGAGGTTCTCCAGGGCGATGGCGAGGCCGGCCCCCGGACCTCCCATGGTGTCGACGAGGTCGGCCGCCCAGCCGGCGACACCGCCCGCGGGTTCCTGGGGGAGACCGAGAATGACGAGATCCATGAACTGACTCCTGGCCGTTGTGGTGAGGCACGAGAAGTCCGCCGCGCCTCACCGGCAACGCTAGGAACCGGCGACCGGCGCCGGTACGGGGATTGCCGCCGCACCGGATACGGTTCCTTGCACCCGCCACCCTCCGGTTTTCCGCAACCGCGGTTTCATGACGGCGAGCCGGCCGGACTCGCCGGCCGGGTCACTTCGATGCGAAGACGATCCAGACCTGGCCCGGGGCGAAGGTCATCCGCTCGCCGTCCCGCGTGGTGAAGGAGGTCACCGCATCGGCCGCCGGGCGCGACCACCGGACGTCGTACTCCTTGCCGTCGCGCAGCACCACGGCGGAGCCCGAACCCACCGTCTCGGTGTACGGGGACTTGCTGCCCCACCGGTCCTGATACAGCGACGGGCGCACCGTCACGTACTGCACCACCACATCGGCCGCGCCGAGCCGGGCCCCGTCCGCCGTACGGGCCGGGGTGCCGTCCATGGAGACGAGCCACCGGCTCCGCTCCGCCGACCAGGTGAACGAGAACCGCGCGGCCGGGTAGCGCACCGTGCGACCGGCGGCGGGCCGGCCGCCCGGCACGGCTGCCGCGAATCGCAGTCCGATGTCCTCGGCGGCGTTCACACCGGTGGTGGTGTGCGAGGCGCGCGAGGGGCGCAGATAGAGGTTGTGGGGCGCGGCGCGGTCACTGCCCCGGAAGTAGGCGTCCGGGTCCGTCTCGGGGGCCAGCGGGTTCAGCGGGGCCGCCGAGATGGCCGGAAGGAGCTTGGACTGGGCCCCGGAGAAGGCGAGCGTCGGCCGGTCGAACTGGCGGAGCAGCTCCAGGTCCGTCTCCCGGGCACTGCGCACCGGGCCGACCACGTCCGGCAGCCGGGACGAGTAGGCGGCGAGCAGCCGGCTGAGGCCGGCCTCGACCTGCTCCACGTAGACGATGTCCGCCTTGTCGAGCCCGGTCTGCGGGCGGGCGGGACCGACGTTGTCGATCTTCACGGCGAGAACACGGGCGCGCGGTCCGGCAGGCCCGGACGGCCCGGCGCTGCTCGGCGCGGAAGCCGTTCCGCCGCCCTGGCAGCCCGCCGACGCGGCGACCAGCAGTGCCAGTGCGACCGCTGACGCGGTGCCCGGCCTCCGCGTACCGAACAAGTGCATGACGGCCGCCCCTTCCGAGTCGGCCGACGCGGCGTCCGAGGCTGTGGCCGCTCGCCGCGACGGTCCCTGCCCATCATCACGCAGAAGAGCGCTCCAGGCGTTCCCAACGGACCGGGCGGACGGTGCTCGGCGACCTGGGACCGGGTGCCGGGCCCCGAGCTCAGTACGGCAGCGGGCGGCCCGACGGGGTCCTCAGATCGAGGGGCGGCGGGCGGGACGGAATCTGCGGTCGTCGGACGATCCTGATGCGGCCCATTGCCACCACCCCCCAGTCGGTTCCCGTCATATGCCCGGCACGAGACCCGTTCATGCGGCCCCCGCGTGAATCTTCCGGCCGCGCCCCGCGAACGGGCCGCAACCGTGCTGCCGCGACCGCCTCCCCGCGCGGGACCGACCACGCGGGCGGGCGGCCCTTCGCCGCCGTTTCCCTCCGGCCGGGGCTGCCCGCGTTCCCACCCGGCCGGGCCGCCCGGTGGACCGGGCCCGGGTGGTCGAGCGGCCCCTTCCGACCGGCCGTCCGGGCAAGGGAGTTGCGCGACGGAGCCGTCTTCCCGCCGCGCAGGGGACAGTGCGCCCACGCGCTCGCTATCCTTCCCGGCTATGAGCCATGAGCATGGCACGGGTGGGGAATCCGGTGGGGCTCCGAGGGGGAGTTCCGGGTGACCGAGGGCATGGGCCCGGCGCCCGATGCCCGTACCGCGGAGGCATGGCGAGACTTCGGCACCCGGCTGCGCCAGTGGCGCAGGCGCGCCGGGCTCACCCAGGCCCAGGTGGGGGCCCGCGTCGGCTACGACCACACCGCCATCAGCAAGCTGGAGCACGGCACCCGCAGGACCCCGCCGCCGCTGGCCCGCAGGCTGGACGAACTGATGACGGCCGGCGGTGCCCTGCTCGCCGCCTGCGAGGCGGCCGAGGCCGAGGGAGCGGGCCGCGTCGGCGAGGACGGCGTGGGAACGCCTCCCGCGCCGGCCCCCGCACGGCAGGTCCCGCTGCCCGGGGAACCCGCGGGCGGCACCCTGCTGGCGATGCTGCCGCCGGACACCGTCCTGCCCAGCAGGCTGCCCAGCTACGGGCTGATGTGTCCGGTGCACGGCCGGGACGGCTGCACCGTCCCGGTGCTCGCCGATGTCATCGCCCTGCACTCCGCCTTCTGCTCGCTCGGCCCGGCCGAGGCGTCGCGCCCCGCCCTGGACATCGACACGGTGCACGCCCTGACGGCGCTTCTCGCCGTCTGCCTGCGGGCCGACGAGGAGCGTGCCTGGCCCGGAGCGACCGCGGTGGTCGAGCGGACTCTGCACGCGATGCTCCGCTGGATGTCCCTGCCCGCGGCGCCCCACCGACGTCAACTCGCGCCCCTGGCGGCCGAGTACGCGCAGTGCGCCGGCTGTCTTCGACTGCTGTGGGGGCGCAACGCGACGGCGATGGCCTGGCTCGACCGCTCGCTGGTCTGGGCCCAGCTGGCCGGTCATGTCGGGACGGAGGTGGCCGCGCTCAGCGACATGAGCACCCTGGCCCGGCTGGAGGGCGACGGCCCGTCGGCACTCGCCTACGGGGGTGCGATCCGGCAGGCCGCCGCGGGCCGGTACTGGGCGGGCGCGATGAGCGATCTGTACCTGGCGCGGGGCCACGCGGTACGGGGCGACGCCCGGCAGACCCTGGCCCACATCGACCGCGCCTGGTCGCAGCTGGACCGGGTCGGCGAACAGGACGAGACGGAGGCGCCCTGGCTGTCCGTCGCCTCTGTGCGCCTGCGGGTGGAGTCCGGCGCCGCCGGGGCGCTGCGGGACCTGGCGGCGGCGACCGGGGACCGCCGGCTGGCACTGCGCGCGGTGGGCGCGGCCCGCTCCGCGCTGGGGCTGCTCCCGCCCGGCATGCATTCGGCGCGGATGCTGTTCCAGGTGCGGATGGCGGACGCCCACGCCTGCGCCCAGGACCCGCAGGCCGCGATCGCCATCGCCGGACCGGTCCTGGACACCACCGAGGTCACCGCGTCGACGCTGCTCGGGCAGGAACTCCGGGGCCTGCACGCCCGGTTGGCGGCCCGGAACGACAACCGGCCGGAGACCGACGACTTCACCCGCAGGCTGGCGGCCGTCGTCAGGTGACGCGCCGGAGGCGGGGCGTGTGTGCGCACGCCCCGCCCCGGTCGGTGAACTTCTGTGGAATCAGCTTGCGTTCAGCGTCACGTCGTCCACGACGAAGCTGGTCTGCAGATAGGCGTCCTCACTGCTGGTGAATCCGAGGGTGACCGTCTGGCCGGCGAACGCACCGACGTCGAAGGTCTTCTGGGCGTAGGAACCGGCGGCGTCCGTGTTGGAGTACGTCGCGAGCGTCTTGGTCCCCAGCTTCAGGGTGAACGTGTCGTACGCGGTCGGATCGCCCGCCGACTCGTCCGTGTCGGTCCGCAGATAGAACGACAGCTTGTACGCCGAGCAGCCCGACGGAACGGTGAGCGACTGCGAGGCGGTGTCGGAGTGCGTGGATCCCCAGCCCCCGAACCAGGCCGTGTACGCGCCCGTGTGGGCCGGCCGCTCCGAGGTCCGGTTGTTGATCACGCCGTCCGACTGGGTCCACGGGGCGACGCCGTCCTCGAATCCGCCGTTGGCGACGACCTGCTTGGCCTGGCAGGTGCTGCCGCCGCCACCGACGACGAGCGAGTACGTGGTCGTGTGGGTGGCCTTGCCGGTGCCGGTGACCGTGATGGTGTACGTGCCCGCCGCGGCCTGGGCCCCGGCGGAGACGGTCATCGTCGAGGAGGAGCCCGACTGCACGGACGCCGGGTCGAACGAGACGGTGACGCCGCTCGGCGCGCCGGAGGCCGTCAGCTTCACGGACTGCGCGGAGCCGCCGGTGGTCGCCGTGGACACCGTGGCGGTGACCGAGGCGCCCGGCTGGACATTGCCGGAGACCGGCTTCACCGAGACGGAGAAGTCGTCGTTGGGCGTGGTGGTGCCGACCGCGGTCTTCCACACGGTGTACGCGACCCCGTCGGCGCTGCGGTCGAGCGCGGTCGCGTTGATGTTGGCCGTGGTGTCGCAGGACGAGTGGTAGCAGGAGTCGTAGGAACGGCCCGCTGTGCCACCCCACTTGGCGGCCTGCGCCGAGGTCTTGGTGTCGCTGGCGCCGGTCGCGTAGCCGGAGGTGGGGATGCCGCCCTGCTGGAAGGAGTAGTCGTCGGACCGTCCCTGGCCCTCGATGTTCTCCTCCGGCGAGAGGTTCAGCGAGTCCCAGTACTCCTTCATCGGCGCCGAGGCGGCCGAGTTGAGGTTGTTGATGAAGTAGCCGCTGTTGGTCGAGGCCACCATGTCGAAGTTGTAGTACGCCTTGATGGCGCTGCGCTCGGCCGGGCCGAGCTGGCCGACGTAGTACTCGGAGCCCTGCATCCCCTGCTCCTCGCCGTTCCACCAGGCGAAGCGGACGTGTTTCGTCATGGCCGGGTTGCGCTGGGCCAGCGTGAGGGCGTTCTCCAGCAGGGTGGCCGAACCCGAACCGTTGTCGTTGATGCCGGGACCGGCCGAGACGCCGTCCAAGTGGGCGCCGAACATGATCGTCTGGTCGGACGGGCCGCCCGGCCAGTCGGCGATCAGGTTGTTGCCGCGGTAGCTGCAACTGGTGCAGGTCTGCTCGCTGACGGTGTAGCCGGCAGCCTGCAGCTTGCTCTTCACATAGGCGAGGGAGGCCGTGTAACCGGCGCTGCCGGCCCGGCGGTTGCCGCCGTTCTGGGTGGCGATGGTGTTCAGCTGCGTGAGGTGCGCCTGCACGTTGGCGACGCTGATGTCCGGTGCGCTGCCGCCCGGATTGCCGCCCCCGTCGCCGACGGTCAGGGTGTACTGCGCGGTGTGGCTCTGGGTGCCGTCACCCTTCACCGTGAAGGTGTACGCGCCGGGCGCGGCGTTCGAGGACGCCGACACGGTCATCGTCGAGGAGGCCCCGGCCTGTACCGACGACGGGCTGAAGGCCGCGGTGACACCGCTCGGCAGGCCGCTCGCCGTCAGGGCGACCGACTGCGCGCTCCCGGAGCTGACCGCGGTCCGCACCGTGGCCGTCACCGAACTGCCCGGCTTCACCGAGCCCGACGCCGGGTCCAGGGACATCGTGAAGTCGTTGTTGCCACCGGAGGTGCAGGTCGGGTCGCCGCTCTGCGCGGGGACACTGACGGCGTCCCAGGCGGCCTTGGTCCGGTCGAAGAGCACGCAGCCGGGGTCGAGGTTCTTCGCGGCGGTCAGCGTCGCCGTACGGTAGCGCTTGTACGTCATCCCGCTCGTCTTCAGCAGCATGCCGCCGTAGAAGACCTTGCCGGCGCTCTGGATGCCGACGCCGGTGACCGAGGAGCTGTTGCAGGTGGGGCTGGACGGCTTGCCGCCGCCCGGGTTCGAGCCCTCGGCCAGCAGGTAGAACCAGTGGTTGAGCGGACCGGCCGCCGCGTGCTCCTCGGTGTTGGGTATCGAGGAGCTGTAGCAGTTCGGGTCACCGATCTGGCCCGGGTTGTACATGATCCGGATCGGCCCGTTGCCGACCAGGTTGATCTTCTCGCCGACGGTGTAGTCGGGGTCGTCGTACGGCGCCGGCTCATTGGTGTACGCCTCGGTCAGGGCGCCCATGATGTCGCCGGTGGCCTCGCCGAGTCCGGACTCGTTGTTGGCGCCGCCGGGCGTGTACTGGTCGATGCCGTGGCCGAACTCATGGCCCACCACGTCGATCGCGCCGATCCACTGGTTGGCGTTGTTGTGGCCGATGGAGACCGACGAGCCGTCCCAGTAGGCGTTGACGTCGTTCAGCCCGACCTCGACCGGCCAGCTGCCGCCGTTGCCGTTGTGCCCGTTGCGGCCCAGCCAGTCCTTGAGCATGTTCCACTCGTGCTGCGCCGCCCACATGACGTCGACGCAGCCGGTCTCCTTGCTGGAGGCGTTGCCGGTGCCCCAGGAGTCGCTCGACTTGGTGAAGACACTGCCCGTGCTGTAGTCGGCGCAGCTCAGACCGGGCCGGTTGGGGTCGCGCAACGAGTAGCTGCCGCCCGAGGCGGTGGTGTCGATGGCCAGTGGTGACGGGCCGTTCCACTGGCTGTTGCCGGTGCCCGCCTTGACGTCGTCGTAGCTGTCGATCACCTTGCCGGTGCCCGCGTCGACGAAGACGTGCAGCCGGCTCGGGGCCTTGGCGGTGCGCCCGGTGAGCACCGTCTCCCACGCGAGCCGGGAGGACTTGTCCGTGGCACGGACGACGAGCCGGCGCGATTCCACCCGCTTCACCGCGCGGAGCTTCTTGCGGGCGGTGGTCTCGGCCGCCTTCGCGGAAACGGTGGGCGTGGTCGGCACGTTGATCCGCCGGGACACCGCGGACTGGGTACCGCGGACCCGGCCCTCGGAGTCGGCCACCACGACGGCGTCCCCGCCGACGACCGGCAGGCCGCGGTAGGTGCGCTGGTACGCGACGGAGTACATGCCCTTGACCCACGGGGTCACCATCTGGCGCTCGTACCGCTCCTCGGGCCCCTTCGCCAGGGTGTCGAGACCACTGGCGACCGCCCGGTCGGCGGCCGACACGGCGGCCGAGAGCGCGGAGGGGGCGGGCGGGGACGGTTCGGCGGACGCCGGCTGCCCGCCGGTGACGACCAGCATTGCGGCGAGGACGGCCAGGGTGGTCCCGGCCGTCAACGGTCTGAGTTTCATCGAGGCTCCTTGACTCGGGGGGCCTCGATCACGGGCAGCCGCGTACGATGACGCACGTGCCCCGGCCGTCGCCGGCCGCCCGTGCCCCGGTGTCCGTGATCGAGCGACCGAACACTCACACGTCGTCATGGACTCGTCAACGAACTGCGAAGGTCGCGGGGAGACTTGGCAAGTTTGGTCAAGCCGCGCTGGTGGGATCGCACAACACCGTGACGGGCGGTGCGGTCACTCCAGCCCGGAGGCCGTGAACACCGCCCGCGCGTGTCCGCGGTCGATACGGTCGGCCAGCTGCCGCAGCGCCGTCACCCCGCACCGCAGCGTCCCGCGCGCCACGCAGCCGCGCACGTCCTCGTCCAGCCGGTGCCACAGCGCCGGGTTCGCGAGGAGCACCTCGGGATCGACCTCGACCCGGTGGCCGTCGGCATCCCGGAGCACCAGCCGCTGGGCGATGCCGTCCGACCAGCGCGCCGACACGAGCCGGTCGGTGCACACGGTCCGCTCGTGCAGCAGTCCCCGTGACGAGAGCCATCCGGCACCCGCGCGGACGCGTGGCGGCACCAGGACCGCGCACAACAGGGCGGAGAGCCCCGTCCACAACAGGGCGCGCGGCCAGGTGAGATGACGGGCCGCCGCATCGACGGCCAGCAGCAGCCCGAGCAGTGCGACGGCGCAGTGGACCGCGAAGCGCAGATCCGCGGCCCAGCCGTGGTCGTGGGCGGTCGTGCCGGGAGGAGACGGCCACCGCAGGCCGATGTGGGGTCGCATGACAGCGACGCTAGACAGCCGGCCGGTCCGTACCCGCTGCGTTGACGAACCGCTGATGCCCGGCCGCGGGGTCCTGACGGGTGCTTGACGCGAGAGGCGAGGGGTGGGGGACGAGCCGGTGACGGGCTGTTCCGGGCCGGGGGCCGAACGGCCGTGCGGCCGGGCCGAGGAGAGCCCGCGCCGGGCCCGGCCCGGCGGAGTCAGTCCTCCTCCTCGTCCTCCTCCTTGTCCCCGGCCGGCGGCAGCGGTGCTGACGAGCCGGACTGTTCGGGCCCGGTGGTCGCGGTCGAGCCGGTGTCCGGGGTGTCGGCCGGACCGGAGTCGGGGGAGAACAGGGCCATCCCCAGATACACGGCCGCGATGAAGGCGACCGTACCGGCGATTGCGCTCGCCACCCTGGGCCTGCGCCGGATCGCCTCCCGGGCGCCGGTGCGCGGCCGGACGGGCGCGGTCCGCTCCGCCGGGCGCCGTCTGCGGCCGCCGGACTGCGGCAGCCGGTACGTCGCCGGGCCCTGCTCCTGGCCCTGCTCTGCGGAGCCGTACGCGGGGGAGGGCGCCGCGGTGCGGGGAAGGCCCGGGGCGGGTGCGGG
>NZ_JBCEWQ010000143.1:0-22335 GCF_038448545.1 Streptomyces sp. CLV115 | reverse complement strand
CCCCATCCCCGTCCACCTCATCTGGCGCCCCCACGACGCCCACCCCGCCACTCACACCGCCATCGCCCTCGCCGCCCATCTCTACCGCGGGCACGGCGCGAGGCCGCGCCCGCGCCCGCCAGGAAGGGACGGATGAACACCACCGGAGACCTTTGGCACCACTACGGCCGGGTCCGCGCCACCACCGACCGGACCGTCCCGAAGACCTTTCGCTGGACCTGGAACCAGGACGGTGGACCCGGCCCGGAAGTCCTCGGCCCCCTGACCGGCCGGTGCGTCGGCGAGCTCGGCGCCGGGACGGCCCGGCACGCCGCACACCTGGCCGTCCATCACCGACCCGCCCGGGTCGTCGCGGTCGACGCCTCACCGGCGCAGTACGCCATGGCCACCGGCCTGTACGGCCATCTCGCGCCGCGCCTGTGCACCGTGTTGTCCGACGCCGTGGCCCACCTGCACGCGATGACCCACACCTACGACGTGCTCTACAGCGTCTTCGGCGCGGTCGACTTCACCGAGCCCCGGAAGCTCCTGCCGGCCGCGGCCGCCGCGCTGCGGCCCGGCGGGCGGCTGGTGTTCTCCACCCGTGCCCACTACCCGAGCGGCGAGCACGCCCGGGACGACGTCGTGCCCGCCGACATCCCGGCAAGGACACCGGAAGGGGGAGCGGCCACGATGCGCCGCTGGGTGCTCAAGGAGCACGTGTGGACGAGGGCCCTCGAAGAGGCCGGGTTCACCGAGATCACCATCATCACGCCGGCCGCCGCCGGTCGAGGGCCGCGTACGGCCGAAACGCTGCTGGCGTCTGCCGTCCGCCGGCCGCGGCCCCCGAATTCCGGCCGCCGGTAAGGGGCGAGCGGGATTCGGTACGGGCTCGGATCGGCGCATCCCACGCCCCCGTCGGTCACGGGGGCGTGGGATGCGGCCGGCGCCCCGGTGGTCACACGGACGGGACCTCTCGTTCCGCCGGCCCGGCCGCGCTCGGTGCGGGTACCGGCGTCGGCCGGTGCGCCTCGGCGCCCGGGCGGACGTTCCACAGCGCGACGGTCGACAGCGAGAAGAACAGCAGGTTGCCGATGCTCAGCTGCGCCCCCTGGATCGCGGTCCCCACGGGACCGGGCGCCAGCGTGGTGACGAGGGCCCCGACGGGCACGCAGACCAGTGGGTTCACGGCACACATCCACCGGGGGAAGGCGGTCGTGCACCAGAGCACACACACGGCCATCCAGACGGAGCCCAGCACCCAGCAGGCCAGCAGCACCGCGTACGGGAGGAACAGCACGCCCGCCAAGTCGCCCGGCAGCGCGTCCAGTTCGGCGGACCGGGCGCCGGAGGCGTCGATCACCTTGGCCGCCTGGCCCCAGTAGAAGAAGGAGCCATGAGCGAAGGGGGCGAGGGCGAAACCCGTGATCAGCAGCAGGAAGGGCGGCAGCGAGAGCAACCGGCGCGCCGGGCGGAGCCCCTGGTACAGATGCCAGCACGCGACCAGATAGAGCGGACCGGTCAGCACGCCGAGCAGCGCTCCCCACGCCAGCCGGGTGGTGGAAGCCGACAGCATGGCCGCCAGCGAGGCACCGGCCATACCGTCATAGCCATTCAGCAGGGGATGGTCGCCGGGCGATGCCACGGGCTTGCCCAGGAGCAGGATGTCCCCGACGAGCCAGGCGATCGACGCCACAACGCCCGCGATCCCGGCGAGCCGTATCTGTCCTGTTCTGTTTGCATGCGTCCACACGACGACAGCCCCTCACGCAGTGATCATGGTCAGGTTAGCCTAACCTAAGGTGAATGGGGCGGTGTTGGTGTGCCAGGTGCGGCGCCGGTCCGCACGCACCCCGTGGGCGCCGACCGGAGGCGGCCGCTCCTTCTCCGGAACTCCGCTCGGCGCGAGCACTCCAACACACTAAGAGGGCCCGTCGAGTACCTGGAGGAGGGAGAGGAAAGCCCTGGGGCGGCCGGGCTGTGAGGTTTCGGAGACCGGCCGCAGATACCATCGGGCCTTCGGAGCCCGCTCGTGGTTGTGTTCGCCGGCGGCAGTGGTGATGTCGTCCTCGAACACCTCGGTGAAGGCATAGCCGTTGGCCGCATTGCCCAGGACGGGACAGTGCTCCACGGCGAGGCGCAGGCATGTGCGGTGTATCGCGGAGGATGTGATCACCGGCGACCCCTCCTCGGGCCTCTCCAGCGCTACCCAGGCGGTCGTGTCGAGGTCGTTTCCACAGACCTGACAGCCCCACAGACGGCGGCACAGTTCTGCTTTGACCCGTTCGACCTCCCTGAAGAGCGGCCCACTCATGCCCATGGGGGTGACCCAGGGAAAGGGAAGCCCGGCCACCACAGGGCGCGGCAGTCCCGCCGGGTTCGGGAACTCGGCCCCCCTGTAGCTCGGCGGGTGGACGTAGACGACGTCCTTCATGCGCTGGCCGTCGTCCCGGTCGCGCAGGTGGACGACCCTCTGCTCGGGGCGGGCTTCAGCGGGCAACGGTGCCCTCCTGCAGCCGGTCGATCATGCGCTCGGTCGTCGCGAGTGGGGACTCCGCCGATGAGGTCCCTGCCGCAGCGACGCCCGGCTGGTCGTTCCAGCTGTCGTGCCCGGCGAAGGGGATGGTCTCGTCCGGCATGTACCGGGGCGGCTTCCGGTAGGTGTTCACGCCGTCGACGGGCTTCCCTCGGACCAGCACCGGGTCCAGGTACAGTCCCCGGCTCCCGATGAGGGTCGATGTCGAGATGTAGCCGATGTCCAGCCCGCAGCGCCGCTTGGGCGACGTGTTCGCCTCTGAGCAGTGCAGCAGGTGTGGGTGGTGGATCGAAACGTCGCCGGGGTTCAACTCGATTTCGACGATGCCCTGTTCCGCGGCCCACCGGGTCACCAGCTCGGTGTCGGCCTCCGAGAAGAGCATGTTGGGCTTGTCCGTGCGCGGGTTCGGTGGGTACAGCGGCAACTTGTGGCTGCCGGGGATCATGCGCAGACAGCCGTTCTCCGTGCTGCTCTCGTCGATGGCAAGCCAGACCGTCAGCGCCTGCATCGGTGCCAGTTTCCAGTAGGCGCCGTCCTGGTGCCACAGCACCGGCTGGCCGTCGTACGGCGGCTTGCAGATGTAGTGCGCGGTGAAGCAGGCGAGGCTTGGGCCGAGGAAGCGCTCGCCGATGTCCACCAGGCGCGAGTCCGACACCAGGCGGACCCAGAAGGCGTCGTTACGGATCAGCGGGTGGTGAAAGTGCTCCGGGCGCAATTCCGGGTACTTGGCCGTCAGCCACTCGACGTGGCTGCGCGCCTCTTGCAGGAGGCCCTCGGGGACAACGTTGCGGATGATCGCGAAGCCGCGCTCCTCGTACTCGGCAGCGGCCTGTTCCAATGGGGTCATTCGTGTCTCCGTATGAACCGTTCGTCGTTTCTCTGCGGTGGGTGATCGCTGGTGCACGGGGGCTACACCTCCCACTCGGCCGGGAGCGTGCGGTGGCGGCTCAGGGGGGAGAACAGCAGCAGGACGAGGGGCAGGGCCATCACCAGCCCACCGACCCACAGAGCCGTGCCGGTGGACCAGTAGCCGGCGACCAGGCCGCCGACGAGCGCCCCGATGGGCGTGGCTCCCTGGATGACCACGCTGTACGCCGCCGTCACACGGCCCATGTAGGCGTCGGGGGTCACCCGCGCGCGGAGCCCGGCGGTGGACACGGCCCTGCCGACGATGGCGATGCCGATGAGGACCTCCGCCACCGCGATGAGAGGAACCGCGGCCGGGCGGAACACTCCGGCGAGTGGGGCCGCCAGCACGGCGAACGGGGCCAGGCCGGAGAAGACCAGCGTCATGCGGATCTCGCCGAAGCGCCGGCGCAGTCGTGGTGCCAGCAGGGAGGTGGCGAAACCGGCCACAGCCCCGAGGGTGGACAGCAGCCCGTACAGCCAGGTGGCCACCCCGATCTCCTTCAGGAGGAATATCGGCAGCATCGACAGGAGGATGCCCGCGCCGACGTTGTTGAGAGCGGCCTGGTTGAGCAGCAGCCGCAACAAGGGCTGCCGGAACAGGACACGTATCCCGTCCGTGATCTCCCGCCCGAACTTCTGCTCGGCCTTGGCCGGGCCCCGGGCGATGTCGCCCTGTGGCTGGATCCGCCGCAGCAGCAGGAGCGACACGAGGTGACCGATCGCGGCGAAGCAGTACAGGAGTGGGGCGGCCACGCCCTGCGTCACCACGCCGGCGATGCTGGGAGAGACGGCCTGGATGGCGGTCTCGGAACTCTGAAGGCGGGCGTTGCCGTCGGCCACCCGCCGCCGGGGGAGCACGTAGGGCAGCACACTGCTGTGCGCCACGTCGAAGAAGACGCCCGCCAGGCTCACCACCAGGGCCACCGCGACGAGTTGGGGCACGGCGAGCACGCCCAGGAAGTAGGCGATCGGCACGCTGGCGAACGCGACCGCGTACACGATGTCGGCACAGATCAGCACGGGCTTCTTACGCATGCGGTCGATCCACACCCCGGCCGGCAGCCCGATGGTGAGAAACCCGGCCCTGCTGCATACGAAGATCAAGCTCATCGTCAGCGGCTGTGCGTGCAGCAGGAGCAGGGCGGTGACCGGCAGGGCGAAGGAGGCCACCTCGACGGCTGCGTACCGGAATCCGTTCGCTGCCCACAGCCGTCTGAAATCAGGGACCTTGAGGACTTCGACGGCGTCGTCGATGGCCTCGTCGGTGGCGACACGGGGCGATGAGGGGAGCGACATGGACACGGCCCTTCTTCAATGGACGATCGTCAGCCCGGGGCTGTCGCCGAGGGCCGGCTGGGCGGCGAGCCCGGTGAGCGCCTTCCGGTCTGCCTTGCCGTTGGAGTTCCTCGGCAGCGCTCCCGTGACCATGACGATCCGTTGCGGGATCATGTAGTGCGGCAGCCGGTCCCGCAGCAGGTGGGGCAGTGCCTTGACGTCGTCGATGCCGTCCGCGCTCACGAAGGCGGTGAGCACGGTGGAGAAGAGGGCATCCGGTGTGGCCACGACCACACATTCGTGTACGCCGTCGAGGGTGTGCAGATGCCGTTCGATTTCGCCCAGTTCCACCCGGAAGCCGCGTGATTTGACCTGGGCGTCCTGGCGGCCGAGGAATTCGAGCTCGCCCGCCGCGTTCTCCCGGGCCGTGTCCCCGGTGGCGTACCACTGATGGCCGTCCGAGGTTCGCACGAAGGCTCGCGCTGTCTGCTCCGGGTCCAGGTAGCCCTCCATCAGCATGCTGCCGCGGACCAGCAACTGCCCCGTGCCGCCGGGCCGCACCGGTTCCAGGTTCTCGTCCACCAGGAGAATCTCTGCGCCGGGCAGTACCCGGCCGATGGGAACAACCGCGTCGAGAGGCTGCGGCCCCCGGATCTCCTGGAAGGTGCAGACGTTGCTCTCCGTCGGTCCGTACACGTTGAGCAGCCGCATCTCCGGTACGGCCGCGAGCAGGGTGTTCACGTCAGCCGGCGGCAGCACCTCGCCGCCCACCACGGCGGCGCGCAGCGATCCGAGCTGCGGCAGCAGGCCTGTGCCCCGGCGGGCCAGCCAGACGAGGGTCGAGGTCACGGCATACCAGACCGTGCCGCCCACCTGACGGCAGAAGTCGATGTAGGCGGCGGGGAAGGGCGCTGCCGAGGCGGGCATCAGTGCGACGGCGGCACCCACCCGCGCGGCGCCGAACAGGTGCAGCGTGGTGGGGTCGAAGTGCAGGGGCGCCGAGTTGATGACGACGTCCTGCGCGGTGAGCCGCAGCTCGTCGACGGACCAGTCGACGAAGGCGGAGGCGCTCGCATGCGTGTGTACCACTCCCTTGGGGTGGCCGGTGCTGCCGGAGGTGTGGAACACATAGGCGAGATCCGGCAGTGGTGCGCGTGGGGCGGTCGGCGGGATCGCGTACCACAGGGGTGCGTCCGCCGGGGATCCCGTGGGCAGCGTCTGCCAGGCGAGGTCCGGAGCCACCGTGTGCCACTGGTCGCGGGCCGGGGTGTCCGTCACGATGACACGGGGCCGGCTGCGGTCGGCGATGAGCCGGGCGCGGGCAATCGGGCCGTCCGGATCGACGGGCACATACCCTGCTCCGGAGCGGAGGATGCCGTGCACGGCTGACACCGCCAGACAGGACTTCGCGCCGTGCCAGGCGACGCATTCTCCTGGCCGGACGCCCGCATCACGCAGCGCCAGGGCGATGCGGTCGGCCATGCCGTCCAGCCGGGCGTAGCTGAGCGTGCCGGTACCGTCGATGACGGCGGTGCGGCCGCCGTGACGGGCAGCGGTCGTACGCAGGTCGTCCACCAACGAACGGCTGGAAGTCATGAGTGCCCCTTGGACTTCAAAAACGCCCGGATGGCGAGTGGGGTCTCGAAATGAGCCGGGAGGATCTCCGAGTCGCGTACGGCGACGGAGAATTCCTTCTCCAGCAGCGCCACCAGGTTCAACAGCGACAGGGAGTCGATGATGCGGTGGGCGATCAGCTGGGTGTCCTCGTTCACTTCGGCTCCCGGCGCCACCTCCCGGACCGCTGCCAGCACGGTCCGCAGCACGGAGTCTTCAGCCATCACAAACCCAGTCCTTCCGCGATGATCTTCATCTGCATGTCCGAGGTCCCGGAGTAGTACCTGCTGGCCACCGCGTCGGCCAGCAGGGCGGCCACCCCCGTCTCCGGCAGCAGAGCGTAACCGCCGTATACGTCCGGAAGCTCCTGGCAGAAACGGTTGAACTCAGTACTGACGTGAAGTTTCGTCAGTGAGGAGCGGCCGTGGTCAAGGGTGCCCGCGTCAGCGCGGCGGGCTGTGGCGTGGAGTAGCTCGCGTGCGCTGGTCAGACTCACGTGCATGCGGACCAGACGCCGGCGGATGGTGTCGTAGGAGGCCAGGGGATGACCGAACTGGCTGCGAGACCGGGCGTGTTCCACGGCCTGGCGCAGTGCTCGGGCCATCAGCCCGAGCGTCGGGGCGAGGATGAACGCCCGCTCGTGGCGCATGGCATGCATGAGGACGGCGAATCCGCCGCCGGGGCTACCGAGCAGATCGGTGTCGTCGAGCACACAGTCGTCGAGGTGCAGGGATCCCAGGTCCGCGCCCGCCAGCCCGGTCTTGTCGATGACCGTGCCGATGTGGAGCCCGGCGGTGTCCCGGGGAGCGAGGAACGCGGTGAGCCCGGAAAGGGCGCTGCCCTCGGCGGTGCGGGCGAGGATGAGGAAGATGTCGGCCGTCGGCCCGTTGGTGACGAAGGTCTTGGCGCCGTTCAGCCGCCAGCGTCCCTCGCCCTCGCGGTCGGCGCGGGTGCGCAGGGCCAGCAGGTCGGAGCCGGAGTCGTACTCGGTGGCCGCGAAAGCGCCGACTGCGGTGCCGGCGAGGAGCGGGGTCAGATACCGGTCCTGCTGGGCCCTGTTGCCGAATTCGAGCAGAGGTTCCTGGCAGGCCCACAGCTGCGCGGCCATCGCGAAGGGCGAGCCGCTCAGCCCGCTCTCCTCGGCGAACGCCTCCAGCGCCAGGCACGCGGCTTCGTATCCGGCGCCGCTGCCGCCCGCGGACTCGGGGACAGCCAGAGACAACAGCCCCTGCGCTGCCGCCGTGCGCCAGAGCCCGTCGTCGTTCCGGCACTTGGCCGCCCAGGACCGCAGCCCGACCAGCCAGGCAGTGAACTCCTCCTGGGGGGACACACGGTGCGTCACCGCAGCTCACCTCCGTCCCTGACCGGCCACCGGAACACTTGGTGGGACTTGGACAGTCCGAACGCGTCGAAGGCGGAAGGGCGTTGGCCGAGCGGTGTCAGCGCCAGCAGCTCCCGGCCGGTACCCACGCCGAGGCTTGTCGCGAGCCAGTTGAAGATCTCCTCGGCGATGCCGGTGCCCCGGATGTTCGGCCGGAGTCCGATTTCGTGGAGGATCAGCCGGCTCCTTCCCCCGGGCCGCAACCGGCCGAGCGTGGTGAGGGCGAAGGCCGCGACGACCTGGCCTTCCGACTCGGCGATGTAGTGCGTGGTGCCGGGTGCGGTGGCGCGGTCCACTAACCGGAGAGCGAACTCCTCCACGTCACCGCCCCCGTGGATCTCACGGATGGCCCCGGCGTCCGCCGCCGTTGCCTCACGGATGGTCCGCCGTCGTACCGGGCTAGCCACCGGCCACCGCCGACATGATCAGCACGGTGGCCCGGGGCGCGACAACGACGTCCAGTGAGCCGAGGTCGCGGATATTGTCCTCACCGAGGTAGACACTCACGAAGGGCAGGAAGCTGCCGGAGCTGTCCGCCATGCGCTGTCGCAGCGCAGGATGGCGCTCGTAGACCCTGCCGATGACCTCGCGGAACGTGCCCGCGGGTACCCGGAACCTGGTCTCACCGCCGGCGAACCGGGCGAGGGGTGCCGACAGGACGACCTCGGCCTGGGACACCGCGTCCTCCATCCTGTACCGCTCGTCGATGCTCACCGCCACGGTGTCGCGGTGTGCCTGATGGCTCTCCCAGCCGTGGACGGCCTGCTGGAGCTGGAAGTCGTAGTCGGAGTCCTGGACGAAGCCGTGGCCACGGCCGTCGCGGAGCATGACGGCCCGGGCGCTCGGGTGGCCGCCCAGTCCGGCCATGATGGGCCGCAGGTGCTGGAGCGCGAAGTAGGAGTCCTTCTCCGACACCAGGGCGTGGAGGTAGCGTCCGGCGTCCGGCGCGGCCCAGTCGGCGATGATGTCGGTCGTCTTCTGTGGAGCGGCCATGCCGGGCAGACCGGTGAAGGGCTCGGCCTCGCGCTCCCACTGGGGCAGAATCGTCGGGTCGTCGTGCGGGGAGATGACGAACGCGAGGTCGTCGCCGCCCGCCCGCATGCAGTGCTTGAGCGCCGCATAGCCACCCGACGACAGGCCGTGCCACACGGTTCCGCGCAGGCCGTGGCGTTCCAGCAAGGTGGCGCGAAGGTCGTACATCCGTGGCGCGAACTGCTCCTCGCCCAGCAGGAACCAGCCGCAGCACGAGGCCTGGGTGTACATGTGGATGGGGTCGGAGAAGGACAGACATACGGACCGCTCCGCCTGCTTCCACTGCTTGCGTGCGAAGACCGGTGGCACATGCCTCTCGATGCGGCTGAACCCGTGGAAGAGGATGTGCAGGTAGGGACTCTCGACAACGTCGGGGACGGTCACCTCGTACTCAAGGACGTATCCGTCCGGGTGCCGAAACCGGTCCCGCTGAATCTTCACTGGAAACCTCGCAATGGCTGGGTCTGTGCGTCACAGGCACTGGTTGTCAGGCGGAGAGGGTGCGTCCCTCGGTGAAGGACAGGCCGGGACAGACGACCCGAACGACGCCGAACGGTTCGTCCGGATCGGACAGCCGGACCACCAGAGGGGCATGGCCGGTTACGTCTGTGATCCGCCGCGTCACGTCGGCCAGTTCTTCCCGCAGGTCGTGGTGAGCTGCTCCGTGGCCGCGCAGTGCTTCGTCGAAGGCTTCCCCGTCCGGGCCGTCGGGGAAGCGGGGCGCCGGGCTCCCGTCCCGCGAGGCGTCCTGGTCCGAGGGGATGTCGTCACGGGTGGAGCTGATCTCGGTCAGTCTGCTCTGCACCGCCTCGGTCAGGGCCCGGGACGCGGCGACCACGGGGTCCAGGTGGCTGCCCGAGCCCGCGCAGACGATGGGGAACAGAGGTGACCACACGAATGCGGCGAACGTCGGTACGGAGAACCGGTTCGGGATGCAGGAGAGACGGAAGTCCACTCCGGCGTCGGTGAGCTGGTTGAGCAGCGTCCGCAGGTGCATGTCCTGGATCGTGTCCGGGGCGATTGCCGGCCACCGAGGGGCAACGCCGGACGGGCGGGCGGCCATGACATCGCGTTCGACCGCCTCGTACAGGGCGTGCAGGCAGGCCTCGGTGAACGTGTTGCCGGAGGCGAGCCCGGTACTGCTGGACTCGAAGAGGCGCGGTCGCCAGAAGTGCGGTCCGCTGTAGGAGAGCCGGACCAGATCGAGGGGCACCGGTACGGTCCGGCCGTCCAGCAACGACCGGGCCTGGACCCACGACAGCTGCAGTTGGCCGGTCCACCCGTCCGTCACCCGAAGGTTCAGGTCGGTGAGGGCGTACGGCAGGCGCAGCTGTGCGGGTGTGGCGGTGAAGGTGTCGAGAGGAGGCCGCTCCGCGTGCCACAGCTCGATGGACTCCATGACGGCGGAGATCCTGGCGAGCAGCGGGGTGGCTCCCTTGCCCTGGGACACAGCCAGGGTCTCCGACTCGGGCCGTACGGCGAGGAAGACGGGGATGCCGATGTTGTCCAGGCGGGTGACGTCGGCGACTCGGGTGATGCCATAACGGCGCAGGCGGGGCGCGATCCGCTTCCAGGTGGTCTCGGGGGCGACCGCGCGATGCGTGCCGGGCAGTTCGACCTTATGCACGTACCTCGCCTCCGGCGGGCAGTCGTGCCGTGTGGGAGCTCAGGTAGCCGACGGCGAAAGGGCGCAGAGCGACTGCCGCGTGGTGCACGGACGGAAGGCCCCGTCGGGTGCACTCCATGTTCAGTTCGGCGTCCGGGCCCACGTTCCAGATCAGGCGGAGCAGCCGTTCGCAGACGGCGCCGGACATCTGGGCGAGGCTGCGTTCCGGGTGCGTGTCCAGGTGGTGTCGGGTGCGCTCCAGCCAGCCGGTGACCCGGGCCCGGTCCTCGGCCGATTCCCGCCGCAGCAGCAGGTCCGCCTCGACGGGGTCCGCCAAGTCGGGCAGCGGGCACAGCAGGGCCGTGATGCGGCTGCGCAAGGCCGGTTCGTCGTGCCATCGGGCGGCCGTGGGGCCGAGCTGCCGCAGGACGTGCTCACGGAGGCCCCCGGGGGAGCCGACGCCTGCCGCATCCGCTCGGCGGTGCAGGAAGTCCCACCAGACATCGGGGAAGTCCGCGGCGAAGATCTGCTGGTAGGCGACCCGGTGCCGCAGCAAGGGATCGGCGGGCGCGAAATGGTTGCGCCAGCGCCGGTGGTACTCGGTGCGCCAGTCCCGGTCGCTCGTCGCGGACGAGGCCGGTGCCACCCATGCCCGTGCCGGACCTGCTGGTCGGTCGCCTGCCACTGCGGGAAGCCGCGTGCCGGGCGGGCGGTGGCCGAGGCGCTCGGCCAGCGCCAGGGCCTCAAGCGTGTCCGCCCGCTTCTGGTCGAAGGAGTCCGGACCGGCGCCGAGTCGGCCGGCGTACCAGTCCGCGAAGGCCCTCTCACCGTGCTCCCGCGCCGCTGCAAGGATCCGTTCCTGAGTGCGTAGCGGGTAGTACTCCCTCTCCATCTGCTCCATCAGGATCTGGCCGGCCTGCTGCGTGAGGACGCCCGCCTCCTGGGCGGCCAGAATCGCGGCGTGCACGTTCACCAGGGGCACGTTGAGTCCGGTGAACGAACCAGTCTCGCCGTGGGCCACGCTGACGGCGTCGTCCCCGTCGAACACGCCGTCGCGGAACCAGCCGTAGACCCGGCCGACGCCGATCATGCCGAACTGGTCGAGCTCGGTGGCGCGCAGGGCTCCGATGCTGGCCGCACCGATGACTGCCACCCCGCGTGCCAGGGCGTCCAGGATCTCCTTGTGCCGAAGTGCCAGGCGCTGGTGGTAGATCCCGTCCACGATGACGACGACGTCTCCGGCGGAGAACGCACGCGGGAAGAGGCCGCCATGCCGGATCGGGCCATGCACCACGATGTTCGGGTGGCGCCGTCTCACCAGAGGTTCGGGGCACGACGGCCCGACGAACACATGTACCGCCATGCCCCTCCCCTCTCAACAACGGCGTGCCGGCGGTCGAACCGGATCGGACGGATCGGTCAGCGCGCACCGCCGGAGGCTCGCTGGGTCAGTTGCGCACTTCGCTGTCGGTGATGATCAGCGGGGTCTCTGCGAACAGGACCTCGAAGTCCTCGCCCGCGATCTCCTCGACCTCGCTGATGGTCTCGGAAGTGACGTCAGCCATGTCTTTCTCCCATTCATTTAAATGAGGAAACTCTCGGCGCCCCAGTGGCGTCAAATGGACGCTACAGCGGCCTCCCGCCGAGTGTCCAGGGGGTAAATTTGGGCTACTCGTTCCGGCTGCTTTCGGCCGCTATGGCATTTTAGTTTCGAGCAGTGAGAAACTTTGACATTGCTTTGCCTGTTTGCGCTGCACTTTGATGTCAAGTTTGCACATTCGATAGATGAAGATGCAGGTCAGAAGGATACCAAGGAATAGTCCGAACGCTGAGCATTGGTTGAATCTGACCGTTTGCTGTCTCGAAAGCGCCGTTGACTGTGCGGGAGCTGGCGTACAAGATCGAACGCGGTGGGTGATCCACTGAATTGCTCGCGCAATAACTCGCGCAATAACCGGAGGTGCGAGTGGATTTTCGGTTCACGCCCATGGGGCTGATTGTCGCTGCGCTTCTTTTTCATCAGGTCAACCGGCTTTGGGAATACGGTTTCGCGGGGACAGGGCAGCACTACGCGCCGGTCTTCGGTATCCGGCTGCCCCGCCGGACTGCGGCGGCAGGGCAGCTGGCCGCTCTGCCGGCGGCCCTGATCGTCTCGCTGACGATCCCGTCACTCGCCGGCCGTACGGCCGTGGTCCTGCTGATCGCTTTCTGGATGCTCGCCACCCAGGTCCGGCTCTCGGATCACTGCTGGCTCGGGGCCGTGGTCGCGGCGGCCCTGGCGTTCGCTCCGCGCCCCCTCCACGCCGTGGTCGCTGAGGCCGTGCTTGCGGGCGTGTACCTGACGGCAGCCCTGCTGAAGACCAACGGTGAGTATCTGTTCACCAAGCGCAGCGCCGGTCGGGTCGTCACCGCCCACTACCTGCGCCTGCTCGGTCTGCCGGACTTGCCGCGGCTCGTGAGTGCCGTGCCGGCCCTGGTGATCGTCGTCGAGCTGCTGACCGGTGCGCTCGCCTGTATCCCCGGCGCGGAACGGTGGGCCCTGGGACTCGCGATCCTGATGCACCTGGCCTTCGGCGTGTCGGGCAACTACCCCTTCTCGGTGGTGGCCCTGGCCCTATGGGTGACGGTGTTCTCGTCCGACGGCCGGATCGCGCCGGCCGGCTCCGCGTGGGCCCTGTGGGCGACAGCGCTCCTCGTGGGCCTGCTGTCCATGGCCGCGGGCAGGACCGCCAAGGGACGCCGGTCTGCCAGCTGGCTGATGAAGGACCTCTTCCAGGGGATGGTGTACGGCGCCCTGTGCGCGACGGCGTTCCTGTCGGCGCCCGGTCCCGACCGTTCCGCGCCTTGGGCGCCTCTCGCCTGCGGCCTCGTCGCGCTCGCCTTTGCCATGAACTTCCTCCTGGTCGTCGCCGGGATCAAGCTTGAGTGGAGCTTCGCCATGTTCACCGGTCTGCGCCCCTTCGGCCGCTCCTGGCTGGAACGGCACCGGCTGCGCGAGTGGCCGCGCTACTACGCGCTCAGCCTGCCGGCCCGCATCCCGAAGTCCCTGCTGCATGAAGTCGATCCGACGTTCGTCTACCTGGCCACACGGGACGAGAACGTGGTGCACGAAGGGGTCGCCTATCGCCTGGAGGCTGCCGCGCGGCAGCATGACGTCACCTTCGCGCCACGGCTCATGGCGATTGCTGCTGGGGGCCGCGACCTGGTTCCTGCGCAATTGCAGCAGCCGCCGCCTCGCCGCCGTTTCCTCAACTACCCGGCCGTGGTGCCGAGGAGCCTCGACCGCCGGTACCTCGCCTGAGCACGAGCGGCAGGCGGTGAAGTCCGGGACGACGCCTGCCCGAACCCGTAGCCCGTCGCAGCCCTCGACTGCCCGCACTGGATGATCTCCGCATCGGACTGGTAGGAGAAAGAATGCCGCAGGTCACAGACTTCATCGCGCCGCCCCGCCCCCGCGCAGCGGCCCGCCCGCCCGTGCTCCCGGCTGAAGGCGCGCCCCGCCGTACACAGGGGCGGATTCACGCGCCAAATGCGTCATGCGAGGACTTCCCGGCACTCAACGACGTGATCGCCGGGGCTCCGGAGGAGAAGCTGCTTGGTGCATCCGGCCGGCGGGAGCGCTCCTGCGGTGTGTCGGTCGGCGACAGCCGGGAGTGCCGGACTCGGGAGGGCCGGGTGTCGACGGCACGCCGGCTTGTGCGTCCGGCCGCAGAAACGACGACGCGGCGAGAGCGTACCTGGCCCACCCCGGCTCTCTCTCAGATCCTCGGCTGAAGGAGGGGGCGTGGAGACAGGAGATGCGTTCGGCTCGGCGGTCTCGCGGGCATGGCGGGAGGGGGGTGCCCCGGGTACGGCTTGGGAGGTGATCGAGCGCGACGACGGCTTGCTGACGGTCAACGACGTGGCCCGGTACTTTGCGCCGTATTCCGCATGGGGGCCACTGGAGCGAGACATCTGTCAGAGGGCCGCAGGCCGGGTCCTCGACGTCGGCTGTGGGCCCGGCCGGCATGCCGAATGGCTGCACGGGCAAGGCCGGGATGTGCTGGGCATCGACAACTCCCCGGGTGCGGTCCGCGTGGCACGCGCCCGGGGAGTCGATGCCCTGGAGTTGTCAGTGGATGCCGTTGACCGAAGCCTGGGCCTGTTCGACACAGTTCTGCTGGGTGGCCAGAACATCGGTCTCCTTTCCGGTCCCGAGCAAGGACCGGAGGTACTCTCCCGTCTGGCCTCCGTGGCCCGCCCCGGCGGGAGGCTGTTCGGTGTCGGGATGGATCCCTACGCACTGCGTGACCCGCTCCACGCCATCTACCGGGAGCGGAACCTGGAGCGCGGCCGCATGCCTGGTCAGCAGCGCTTTCGTATCCGCGACGGGATCACGGCGACTCCTTGGTTCGACTACCTCTTCGCCAGCCCGGCGGAGCTTGAGGAGATTGCCGCCGGCACGCCGTGGCGACTGCGGGACATCGCCGTCGTCGGAGTGCAGTACATGGCGGACTTCGTACGGGACTAAGGGCTGTCTCGCACATGCGTGCGGCGGCGCGGGGCCCGGCACGCACGCTCCCTGCGTTGCCGAACCGCCCAAGTGGCACCGCCACGCAGACGCTCCGGCGCCTTGCGATCGCACCGCGCCGCGGGAGGGGCCGGATGCCTTGGGCGGGGTTGAGGTCGGGTGCGTAGGGCGGCCGGTAGTCGGTGGTCGGCCAGTCCCGGCCTTCGGGGAACTCCCTCAGGCCGGCGGCTCTGTGGACGTCGAGGTAGTCCCAGAGCAGAACGATCGGGCCGCCGGGCTGCTGGTGAGCTGCGATCAGCAGGTCCCGGTGGCTTCCTGCCGGAAGCCGGCGGCAAGGGGCGCGGCACGATCGACGCTCTGCTCGGGGGCGGGGCAGCAGTGTCTGATGTTGCGGGCAGGCATCCGGTCGGCTCGCAGCGTCAGCATGTACGGGGCGGCGCCGAGGAAGTACCGCTTGTCCAGTTCCTCCAGGTAGCCGGTATCGACCAGCCCATTGACGAACCCCTGGATCGAGCTCTTCGGGTCGTCCAGCTTCGTAGCGATCTCCGTGAGGGTGTAACCGCCCGGGTGCGAGGCGACGAGCTCCAGGATCCGAGTGATCCGCTCTACGGTGCGGTGTGGACGCGCGGGATCGACGTCCTCCCTGCGGTTCGACTCGCAGGCCAAGGCGCTCGGTGAATGGTTCCGCTCCCGCCGCGTCCGCGTCCCGGTGTCGCTGCTCGACTGAGCGGTACCGGCAGGCGAGTCACCTTCCCCCGGGGGATTGTGAGCCGACCGTCCTCGGTGCCCCGGCTGCCCCACCGGCCCGCGCGGGGCGCAGCAAGATCCAGCCGATCAGTGGCCACTTGGAAAGAGCTCAGTGGGAGGCGGCGCCGAAGGACGGTTTGCATGTGCTTCGGCACGCCTGCGCCTCGATCGTGCCGGAAGCCGGAGAGTCCGTCGTCACCCTGGCCGGGTGGCTCGGGCGTTCCTCACCCGCGATCACCCTCGGTTACTATGCTCACTTCATGCCGGAGGCTGGCGGCAAGGGACGCGGCACTGTCGACGGACTGCCCGGGGAGCGGGAAGACCGGCATGCCGATCGGGACTCCCCGGACTCTCCCCGGCGACGTCGACCCGTGGCTCCGTTCCTGTGCCCCGAGGAAACCCTCCGTTAATTGCAAGGCTGAAGAGATGGGTGGCCCGGGAAAGTGTTGAAAGAGGTTGTAGCAACTCGCTATGTCACGCCTCTGCGTGAGGGCGGCTCGCTCCCCGGCATCGTCGAGGCCGACGATCTCGGCACCTACGTCATGAAATTCACCGGCGCCGGACAGGGACGCAAGACGCTGGTCGCGGAGGTCATCTGCGGGCGGCTCGGCCGCCGGCTCGGGCTGCGGGTCCCCGACCTCGTACAGATCCAGCTCGACCCGGTCATCGGGCTCGCCGAGCCCGACCAGGAGGTGCAGGAGCTCCTGAAGGCCAGCGGCGGGCTCAACCTCGGGATGGACTTCCTGCCCGGATCGATCGGCTTCGACTCGCTCGCCTACCAGGTGGACCCGCGGGAGGCCGGCCGGGTCGTCTGGTTCGACGCGCTGATCAACAACGTCGACCGGTCCTGGCGCAATCCGAACATGCTGGTCTGGCACGGCGACCTGTGGCTCATCGACCACGGTGCCACCATGATCTGGCAGCACAACTGGCCCGGCGCCCAGGCGTCCGCCGCCAAGCCGTACAACGCCTCCGACCACGCGCTCGCACCGTTCGCACCCGACATCGCCGCGGCCGCCGCCGAGCTGGCCCCGCTGGTCACCGAGGAACTGCTCACCGAGGTCGCCGCCGACGTCCCGGACGAGTGGCTGGTGGACGAGCCGGGCTTCGACACCACCGACGAGCTGCGCCGCGCCTATGTGGAGGCGCTGCTGCCGCGCGCCGCGACCATCCACGAGCGGATCACGATGGAGGGCCCCACCGAGCCCAGGCCGTCCCAGGCCCCCGGCTGGCTCACCGAACACCTCGCACCCTGGCCGCACCCCACCAAGAAGAACCAGAAGGACGGCCGACGGTGAGCGAGCGCGATGTCTTCGAGTACGCGCTGCTGCGCGTGGTGCCGCGGGTGCAGCGCGGCGAGTTCTTCAACGCGGGCGTGGTCGTCTACTGCCGTGCGCGGGGTTTCGTGGCCGCCCGCACCCATCTCGACGAGACCAAGCTGATGGCCCTGGACCCCACCGCCGACGTGACGGGTGTACGGGCCGCCCTGCATGCCGTCGAGGGTGTGTGCCTCGGCGGCGCGGACGCGGGCCAGGCGGCCCGTGACGACGCCGGACGACGCTTCCGGTGGCTGATCGCGCCGCGCTCCACCGTCGTCCAGCCGAGCCCCGTGCACAGCGGCCTCACGACCGACCCGGCGGCCGAGGTCGAGCGGCTGCTCGAACTGCTGGTGCGCTGATCCGCCGCCCCGCGCCGCCGCCCGCGGCCATGGTCCGGGCGGCGCCGCCGGGTGTGACATGCGCCCCGGCGGCCGTGGGCCGTTGACACCGGGTGCCAGGGCTTCTAGCGTCTCGTCTGCTGAAGGTACTAAGCGGTTGCTCAGCTATCGGGAAGGTTCCGCGCACACGAGGTTCCGTGCCGGAGGTGCCCCGACGTCCGCTGAGCGGCGATCCAAGGGCGAGGAGAACCAAGCATGTCCACCACCGAGCAGCGCGTCGCCATCGTGACCGGAGCGGCGCGGGGCATTGGCGCCGCCACCGCGGTACGCCTGGCGGCCGAGGGCCGGGCCGTCGCCGTACTCGACCTCGACGAGGCGGCCTGCAAGGACACCGTCGAGAAGATCACCGCCGCCGGTGGCACCGCCCTCGCGGTCGGCTGCGACGTGTCGGACAGCGCCCAGGTGGAAGCCGCGGTCGCGCGCGTCGCCGCCGAGCTCGGCGCCCCGACGATCCTCGTCAACAACGCGGGCGTGCTCCGCGACAACCTGCTCTTCAAGATGACCGAGTCCGACTGGGACACCGTGATGAACGTGCACCTCAAGGGTGCGTTCCTGATGGCCAAGGCCGTTCAGAAGCACATGGTGGACGCCAAGTTCGGCCGGATCGTCTCGCTCTCCTCCTCCTCGGCGCTCGGCAACCGGGGCCAGGCCAACTACGCCGCCGTCAAGGCCGGTCTCCAGGGCTTCACCAAGACCCTCGCCAAGGAGCTCGGCAAGTTCGGCATCACGGCCAACGCCGTGGCTCCCGGCTTCATCGTCACCGAGATGACCGCGCAGACGGCGGCCCGGGTCGGCATGGGCTTCGAGGAGTTCCAGGCCGCCGCCGCCACGCAGATCCCGGTACAGCGTGTCGGGCACCCCGAGGACATCGCCAACGCCATCGCCTTCTTCACCGGCGACGACGCGGGCTTCGTCTCCGGACAGGTCATGTACGTCGCCGGCGGACCGCTCAACTGACCCGAAGGGCTACGGACATCATGACTGTGCAGGACAGCGGGAAGGTCGCCCTCATCACGGGCGGGAGCCGGGGCATCGGCTACGGCATCGCCGAGGCGCTGGTGGCCCGCGGCGACCGGGTCTGCATCACCGGACGCGGCGAGGACGCCCTGAAGGAGGCCGTCGAGCGGCTGGGGGCCGACCGGGCGATCGCCGTGGCGGGCAAGGCGCACGACGAGGAGCACCGGGTGGTGGCCGTCGAGCGCACCATGGAGGCGTTCGGCCGGGTCGACTTCCTGATCAACAACGCCGGCACGAATCCGGTCTTCGGGCCGATCGCGGAGCTCGACCTCAATGTCGCCCGCAAGGTCTTCGAGACCAATGTGATCTCGGCGCTCGGCTTCGCTCAGCAGACCTGGAAGGCATGGCAGAAGGAGAACGGCGGGGCGATCGTCAACATCGCCTCGGTCGCCGGGATCTCCGCCTCTCCCTTCATCGGCGCGTACGGCATCAGCAAGGCGGCGATGGTCAACCTGACCATTCAGCTGGCGCACGAGTTCGCGCCCGTCGTCAGGGTCAACACGATCGCTCCCGCGGTCGTGAAGACCAAGTTCGCCCAGGCGCTGTACGAGGGCCGTGAGGAGGAGGCGGCGGCCGCCTACCCGCTGGGCCGGCTGGGGATGCCGGAGGACATCGGCGGCGCCGCCGCGTTCCTCACGTCCAGCCAGTCCGACTGGATCACGGGACAGACTCTGGTGGTCGACGGAGGAATTTTCCTGAATGCGGGCGTGGGCTGAGAACGGCCTGAGCGGATTTGGCCCTGATTGACTCAAGTGCCCTGTCGGGCCTGTGGATTGACCCGACGGGGCACTGCGGTATGGTCTGCCGACCCATGGCTGATCGAGGAGCGTTCACGTGTTCTACCGGGCCAGTCTGCAGGCCGCTGCAGCCCTTGCTTCCCTTTCTCTGCTGGCAGGCTGCGGACTTCTTTCCGACAGCGGTTCGGAAGTCGAGCAGAAGATTGTCGTCGGTACGACCAGCGAGCCCTCCACCCTCGATCCGGCGGCGGCGTGGGACAACTCCTGGGAGCTGATGCGGAATGTCTTCCAGACCCTGGTGAGTTTCCCCACCGGCAGTACGAGCCCCGAGCCCGATGCCGCGGAATGGTGCAAATTCACCGACACCACCAGCACCTCCTACCGGTGCAAGCTCCGCGCGGGTCTGAAATTCTCCAATGGGGACAAGATCGACGCCGAGGCGGTGAAGTACTCCATCGACCGGATCTCGGAGATCAACGTCAAGGGCGGCCCGGTCGGCATGCTCGGCTCGCTCGACCGGGTCGAGACCAAGGGGGACGACATAGTCGTCTTCCACCTCACCAAGCCGGACGCGACGTTCCCCTTCATCCTCGCCACGCCGGCCATGTCGTTGGTGGCTCCCAGTGACTATTCGAAGCACAAGGTGCGCGGCGACGGAAAGATCACCGGATCCGGTCCGTACCTCCTTGATTCGTACAAGCCCGGAAACCGGGCGGAACTGGTGAAGAACCCCGACTACAAGGGATTCGCCAACCGCAAGAACGAGGCGGTGACGATCCGCTACTTCAAGGATTCGCGCACCGTGGTCGGGGCCCTGAAGAAGAACACCATCGACGCGATCTACCGCGGCCTCACCGCCGAGGACGTCGTCGACCTGGAGAACAACCGGGACCAGGACAGCCATCTCCAGATCGTCGAGTCGGTCGGCGCGGACATCCGCTTCCTGGTCTTCAACCCGGAGGACCCGGCGGCCGGGAACGTGGCCGTACGACGGGCCATCGCCCAGCTCGTCGACCGTGACGCCCTGGTGGCGAAGGTCTACCAGGGCACGGCGGAGCCGCTGTACTCGATGGTCCCCAAGGGCATCGCGGGACACACCACCAGCTTCTTCGACAGCTACGGCGATCCGGATAGGGCCAAGGCCAAGCGGATCCTGACCCGGGCAGGCATCACCAAGCCCGTCGACATGACGTTCTGGTTCACGACCGACCGGTACGGCTCCTCCACGGCCCTTGAGTTCGACGAGCTGAAGCGGCAGCTGGAGGGCTCCGGGCTGTTCCGCATCACGCTGAAGAGCAAGCCCTGGAAGGAGTTCCAGGAAGGCTTCAACAAGGGCCAGTACCCGGTCTTCGGCCGCGGCTGGTTCCCGGACTTCCCGGACCCGGACAACTTCATCGCCCCGTTCGTCGGCAAGAACAGCGTCACGGGCATGCCGTACATCAAGAACGAGATCACCCAGGAGCTGCTGCCGCAGACCCGCAAGGAGAGCGACCGGGGTGCCGTCAGCAAGCAGTTCGAGCGGGCCCAGAAGATCCTGGTCGACGACGTGCGGATGCTGCCGCTGTGGCAGGGCAAGCTGTACGTCGCCTCCGGCGAGGACATCGGCGGCGGGGAGCGGGCCCTGGACCCGCAGGTCGTCATGCAGATGTGGGAGTTCTACCGCAAGGCCAGCTGGTAGCCGGGAAGCGGACCGGCAGGGCGCGTTGTCAGTGGTCCCCGGTAGGTTCTCGGTTGAAAAGCTGATTGCTTACCGGAGGTTGTTGAAGTGACCGACACCGACCTGCTGCCCGAGTCCTGGCGCGGCGTCCTCGGCGAAGAGCTGCAGAAGCCGTACTTCAAGGAGCTCGCCGAGTTCGTCGAGGAGGAGCGGGCCAAGGGGCCGGTCTATCCGCCGCGCGACCAGGTGTTCGCCGCGCTGGAGGCCACGCCCTACGACCGGGTGAAGGTCCTCGTCCTCGGCCAGGACCCGTACCACGGCGAGGGGCAGGGCCACGGGCTGTGCTTCTCCGTGCGGCCGGGTGTGAAGACGCCGCCGTCCCTGCGGAACATCTACAAGGAGATGAAGGAGGAGCTCGGCCTGCCGGTCCCCGACAACGGCTACCTGATGCCGTGGGCCGAACAGGGCGTGCTCCTGCTGAACGCCGTGCTGACGGTCCGCTCGGGCGAGGCCAACTCGCACAAGGGCAAGGGCTGGGAGAAGTTCACCGACGCCGTGATCCGCGCGGTCGCGTCGCGCCCCGACCCGGCGGTCTTCGTGCTCTGGGGCAACTACGCCCAGAAGAAGCTCCCGCTGATCGACGAGGAGCGTCATGTGGTCGTGAAGGGGGCGCACCCCTCGCCGCTCTCGGCCAAGAAGTTCTTCGGCTCCCGTCCGTTCACGCAGATCAACGAGGCCGTGGCGGCACAGGGCCACGACGCCATCGACTGGCGCATCCCCGACCTGGGCTGAGTCAGCGGCTCCCGGCCCCGGCCGGTGGCGGGCGTCCGGAGGGAAGCATCGGGGCGCCCGCCCGAGCCTCAGCGGGATCGGGGGCGGCTGCGGCTAGCGTCGACGGGGAACGGGGGGACGGGCACGCAGGGAGGTCGCAGTGACGGAGCAGCGGGAGGCGTCCAAGGACGCCGTCATGACCAGGATCGGCCAGGCGATCATGCTGCTGCACGCGGGTGACCGCGAGGAGGCCCGCAATCGTTTCGGCGAGCTCTGGTCGGAGATCGGCGAGGACGGCGACGCCCTGCACCGATGCACCCTCGCCCACTACATGGCCGACGCCCAGGACGACCCCGGTGATGAACTGGCCTGGGACCTGAGGGCGTTGACCGCAGCCGTCGGGCTGAGTGACGAGCGCGCGGCGCAGCACCCCGACGCGCCGGCGGTGCGGGCCTTCTACCCCTCGCTCCATCTCAACCTCGCGGCGGACTATGTGAAGCTGTGGCGCCCCGACGCGGCCCGGATCCACCTGGACCGGGCGCGCGCCGCTTCCGGGGTGCTCGCCGACGACGGGTCGGACGACGGGTACGGGGGAGGGGTGCGCGCGGCGATCGAGCGGCTGGAGCTGCGGCTGCGCGAGCTGTGAGGGTGGCCCGTGCACGGTGGACGGGCCACTGCTCGCTTCTCCCGTCCGGGCTCAGTGGCCGAAGGTGTCGTCGCAGATCCGGGACTGCGGGCTGCCCGCGGGCCAGTGCCCGTACCCCCTCCCCAGCGCGCAGATGTCACTCCCGGCGGCCGGGGCGGGCAGGGCCGGCGCCGGTACGGCCGCGGCGGGAGGGGCAGGCGG
>NZ_JBCEWQ010000142.1:0-22370 GCF_038448545.1 Streptomyces sp. CLV115 | reverse complement strand
GCAATGTGCAGATCGCGCAGCCCAGCACCGGCAGCGCGATCTGCACATTGCCGAGATCGGCGAGGAATTCGGTCAGCCGGGCGGGTCCGTGGCCGACGACGGCCCGGCCGGTCCGTTCGTCCAGTCCGCGCAGCGGACCGCCGACCGCGACCTGCCGGGCCGTGAGCGCGAAGAGCACCAGGAGGGAGACGGCCGACAGGACCGGGGAGAGGAAATGAGCCGGCCGCCCGGGAACAGGGGGGGTGGTTCCGGGGCGGCCGGTCGGACCGGTCTGCCGCACGCCCCGGGGGGTCTGGGGCGGGCGGCCATCCGATCGGTGAGGAGTTCCGGAGCCAGAGGCTCCAGCGGTGTGCGCGAAGGCACGGCCAGGGCGGCGCTGGGGAAGCTCCGGCCCGGCATCGCCCGCAGTCCCCTGCGGGCGGGGTGTTTCTCTCATCTGCAGGAACCGTACGGCAGCCGATGGGGGACCGACAGCGGGAAACAGATCCCGCCATCGGCCCCGCACACGTTCTTCACAGGCCCTCACGCGGGCCCCTCGTAACCCCTGCGAGAACGCGGTTCGCGGCCGCCGGGGTTCGCACAGGTCAGATCCGGCCGAAAGCCTGCTCGATGACGTCGAGCGCCTCGTTCAGCAGGTCCTCGCCGATCACCAGCGGCGGGAGGAAGCGCAGGACGTTGCCGTACGTGCCGCAGGTGAGGACCAGCACACCCTCCGCGTGGCAGGCCTTGGCGAGGGCCGCGGCGGCCTGCGGGTCAGGGTCCTTCGTGCCGGACTTCACCAGCTCGATCGCGATCATCGCGCCGCGGCCGCGGATGTCACCGATGATGTCGCCGTTGTCGAGCTTCGACTGCATCTCGGCGAGGCGGCCCTTCATGACCTCCTCGATGCGCTTGGCCTTCCCGTTCAGGTCCAGCTCGCGCATCGTCTCGATGGCACCGAGCGCACCCGCACAGGCGACCGGGTTGCCGCCGTAGGTGCCGCCGAGGCCGCCGGAGTGGGCGGAGTCCATGATCTCGGCGCGGCCGGTCACGGCGGAGAGCGGCAGACCGCCCGCGATGCCCTTGGCGGTGGTGATCAGGTCCGGGACGATGCCCTCGTCCTCGCAGGCGAACCACTGGCCGGTACGGCAGAAGCCGGACTGGATCTCGTCGGCGACGAAGACGATGCCGTTGTCCTTGGCGAACTGGGCGATCGCCGGGAGGAAGCCCTTGGCCGGCTCGATGAAGCCGCCCTCGCCGAGCACCGGCTCGATGATGATCGCGGCGACGTTCTCCGCACCGATCTGCTTGTTGATCTGGTCGATGGCCTGGGCGGACGCCTCGGCGCCGGCGTTCTCGGCGCCGGTCGGCCAGCGGTAGCCGTACGCCACCGGCACCCGGTAGACCTCGGGCGCGAACGGGCCGAAGCCCTGCTTGTACGGCATGTTCTTGGCGGTCAGCGCCATCGTGAGGTTGGTGCGGCCGTGGTAGCCGTGGTCGAAGACGACGACCGCGGTGCGCTTGGTGTGGATGCGGGCGATCTTCACCGCGTTCTCGACGGCCTCGGCGCCCGAGTTGAACAGCGCGGACTTCTTCGCGTGGTCGCCCGGCGTCAGCTCGGCGAGCTGCTCGCAGACCTCGACGTACCCCTCGTACGGCGTGACCATGAAACAGGTGTGGGTGAAGTCGGCGAGCTGCGCGGACGCCCGGCGCACGACGGCCTCGGCGGAGGCGCCGACCGACGTCACGGCGATACCGGAGCCGAGGTCGATCAGCCGGTTGCCGTCCACGTCCTCGATGATCCCGCCACCGGCGCGGGCGGTGAACACCGGCAGGGTGGAGCCCACACCTGCGGCGACCGTCTCCAGACGGCGGGCCTGCAGCTCCACCGACTTCGGGCCGGGAATGGCAGTGACGACGCGGCGCTCCTGCGGGATTTCGGTCATGAGGGGCTCCTGGGGGGATGTTTCGGACGCTTCTGGCCCAGGCTATGGGCGAGGCCGGGGGTGCGGCATGTTCCGTTCGGGAGTGGTGGTCGCGCGCCGTTGTCCGCCACGGACATAGCGAGGGGGTGCGGCGGGCGGCGAAACCACGCGGTCCGGTGCCGGTGCCTTGCTGAACTCGCCCTGCGCGCCCACTAGATTGACCGGGGCAGACGGACGGACCCGGCCGGTCAGGGGGCAACGGTTCATGAAGAGCGACGACGCGCGCGGTGCGCGGGGCACGAGCGGTACCGAGGGGGACGGCGGCCGGCCCGATGTGCCCCGACCTCCGGTGCCGCGCCCGGCCGGGCCGCCGCCCGCCGCCCCGCCGATGCCCCTCGGCGCCCCCCGGAGCGGGCAGCCGGCCGCCCCGCCGAGGCCGGCCGGGCTCCCCGGGACCGGCCCGTCGACCGCGCAGTGGCTGAACGCCCCGCGCCCCGCCGCCGAGCCCGGCGTCTGGCGGTACGGACACGTGCCGCGCGCCGCCGAGCGGCCACCGCGTCCCTCCCTGGTCGGGCCGCTGCTCGCCCTGGTGCTCTGGCTGGTGATCTGGGCGCTGCTGGCGGACTTCCGGATCCCGTACGTGAAGGTGCCCCTGGAGGCGGTCACGCCGGGGAGCTGGTGGTTCTTCGACACCCTGCGGGCCGGGTCGGTCCCGGCCGCCGCATACAGCATCGAGACGCTGTACAACCAGCTGCTGGTGCTGATCGCGGGGCTGTGGGCGGCCCGGGTCGGACACTGGGCCGGGCTCTTCCACCACTGGGCGGGCCCCCGCCCCGAGCGCGCCCGGCTGACGCTCTCCGGCTTCGGGGCGCTGCTCGCGCTGTGGCTGGTCTGGAGCGGCAAGGTGCCGCTGCTGGACGTCGTGCTGTACCTGATCCCGCAGAGCTGGCTGCAGGGCGGCGGCAACGAGTACCTGGCGGCCGTGGTCGCCTACGGGGCGTACGCGCTGGTCGTCGCCGGGGTCGTGTGGCCGTTCGCCCGGATCGGGCGGTGGCGCACCGCCCTGCGGGAGCGCGCGGCCGGCCGGGCCGCCACGTCCCCGGGGGAGGACACCGCCCCGTCGCCCGCCGCAGCCCCCGGGACCGGGGCGGAGGCGGCGCACTGGCCGCAGTTGCGCGCCGCGGGACGCGCGGAGGCGGCGGACGTGCTCACCGCCGCCGTCCGGGCCGGGCGCCTGAACGACGTGGACTGCGTCCGCCTCACCCACGCCTGGGAGCGGGCGCGGACCCGCCACGACGGACCGGCCTCCTTCGACGAGGCGGTCCTGCGCCAGGGGGCCGACGCCTTCCTGCACCCCTCGGGCAGCCGGGACCTTCCGCTGCGGACCGCGCGGCACGATCTGCTGGCCGGCCAGGTCCGGATCGGGGACTGCGCCGACGACGAACGCAACCCGTACGCCCGCAGGGGTTCGGGCATGGCCCTGGACCCCGCCCTCCTCGGCACCTCCCTGCTGGCGGTCGGGCCGCCCGGTGCGGGCAAGACGGCCCGGCTGGTGCGCCCGGTCGTCGAGACGCTGGCCCTCCAGGCCCTGACCGGCAGTGCGGCGGTGCTCGCGGTGGGCGCCGCGGGGGCGGCCCTCGGCCCCGACGACGCGTACGACGTCGTGGTGAAGATCGGCGACCCCTCGTCCGTCCACGACTTCGACCTGTACGGGGGGTCGACCGACCCGGACGAGGCCGCGGCCACCCTCGCGGAAGGACTCACCGGGGACGTGCCCGGCCTGGACGGACGGCGTGCGGCCCTGGCCCTCGGGCAGCTGCTCGGCCCCTACCGGGCCGTCCACGGCTGCTTCCCGGCGGTGCCGGAGCTGCGGGAACTGCTCTCCGGGGACGAGTCCGCCGTCGGCGGGCTGCGACGCGCCCTGGAGGACGGCGGCCACTCGGCCATGCTCCGCGAGCTGGACGCCCGGACCCGGCAGACCGGCGGTGCGGGAGACCCCGCGGCGGTGCTGGCCGACCGCGTGGCCCTTCTCGACCGGCCCGCGTTCGCCGGGTTCTTCGCCACCGGCGAGGAGGCCCGGCCCTTCTCGCTCCGCTCCCTCGGGCAGCATCCGCTCAGGGTCCGGATCGACCTCCCGGAACGCGCCCACGCCGGGGCCTGCCGGGTGCTGACCAGGCTCGTCCTCACCCAGTTCAACGCGATCGCCGCGGCCCGCCCCGACCGGTCGGTCTTCACCTGCCTGGTGCTGGACGACGCGACGCACACCGTCACCGCCGAGACCGTCCAGGGGCTCCGGCGGCTCAGGTCGGTGAACGCCGGCGCCGTACTCGCGCTGCGCACCCTCGACGACGTTCCCGAGGGGCTGCACTCGGCCCTGCTGGGCGCGGTGGGCTGCGGCATGATCCTCTCGGGCGCCACCACCTGGGACGGGAAGCGGTTCTCGGAGGCCTGGGGCAAGGAGTGGGTCTCCGTGCGCGAGGTGGCCCAGCACGGCGTCTTCGCCGACCAGCCGTTCACCCGCGCCATGCACGCGCTGCGCAAGCTCGCCACCGGCAAGGCGGTCACCGTCGACGCGGTCACCGTGCGGCAGGTGGAACGCGAACGCTGGTCCGCCTCCGCGCTGGCCTACGAGCTGCCCGCGGGCCACGCGGTGCTCTCCGTGACGACGGTCGACGGCGCGCACGTGCCCCCGCTGCTGGTGGACCTGAACCGCTGAGCGGCGCGGGGTGGGCCGCTCACCCCGCGCCTCTGGTCGTGGTCATGTCGGACCCTGCCGCTCTGGCAGAATTGGCAGGAGTCGTTCATACGGGACGGCGAAAATCGACTCCCCGAGGTCCAGCGGTCCCCATGCCCCTCACTCTCGCCTCGCTCGTCCAGCATTCGGCGCTCAAGCTCACCGTGCGCGCGGGGGCGGACCGGCTCGACGCGCCCGTGCGCTGGGCACACGCCAGCGAGCTGACCGACCCCGTGCCGTACATGGAGGGCGGCGAGTTCCTGCTCGTCACCGCCACCAACCTCGACGCCGAGAACCCCGAGGCGATGCGGCGGTACGTGCGGCGGCTGGCCGGGGCCGGAGTCGTCGGCCTGGGCTTCGCCGTCGGCGTCAACTACGACGAACTGCCGCAGGCGCTGATCGACGCGGCCGAGGAGGCGAAGCTGCCGCTCCTCGAAGTGCCCCGCCGCACCCCGTTCATCGCCATAGCCAAGGCCGTCTCCTCGGCGATCGCCGAGGAACAGTACCGGGCCGTGACCGCCGGTTTCGAGGTGCAGCGGGAACTGACCAGGGCCGCCCTCGCGGGCGACGGACCCGGTGAACTGCTCACCCGGCTCGCCGCCCACCTCGACGGCTGGGCCGCCCTGTACGACGCGGCCGGCCAGGTCGTCGCCGCAGCCCCCGAATGGGCAGCCCGCCGCGCCGCCCGGCTCACCCCCGACGTGGAACGGCTGCGGGACCGCACCGCCCCCGCCAGCATCGTCGTCGGCGACACCGACGACCGGGTCGAGCTCCAGT
Source organism: Streptomyces sp. CLV115 (assembly GCF_038448545.1). NCBI lineage: Bacteria > Bacillati > Actinomycetota > Actinomycetes > Kitasatosporales > Streptomycetaceae > Streptomyces > Streptomyces sp. CLV115. The sequence goes on along the minus strand of NZ_JBCEWQ010000142.1, from coordinate 16,955 downwards.
CCCTGGGCACCGGCCGCCGCGGCAGGGGAGCGCTGGCGGTGGGCACCGGAGCGGCACTCGGCACCGCCGACCGGTACGCCGTGCACTCGGCCGTCGCCCTGCTGACCCTGATAACCGCCCGCTCCCGGTCCCTCCAGGGCGCCGAACAGCGGCTCGGCGCGGCGGTGCTGCGGATGCTGCTCGCCGGCCAGCCGGACCACGCCCGGGCCGTCGCCGGGGACCTGTACGGGGGACTCCTCGACGCCCCGTTCCGGCTGCTCATCGCGGAGGGGTCCGACCCGGCCGCCCCCGCGGCGCTCGGCGAGGTGATGGAGGCGGCGGCACTGCGTACCGGCGAGACCCTGCTGACCGTCCCCGAGGGCGACCGGCTCGTCGTCCTCGCCGCGGACGGCGGAGCCGCGGTCGCCGCCTGCACGGCCCACGCGGAGGCCCAGGAGGCGCGGGCGCCCGCCGAAGGGACCAAGCCGGAGGAGGACCAGGTGGTCGTGGGCCTCTCCGCACCGGCCGGCCCGATCGCCGTGTCCGCCGCGTACAAGCAGGCCGAGCAGGCCCTGTCGGTGGCGCGCCGCCGGGGCAGGGCACTGGTCGAGCACGAGGAACTCGCGGCCGGCTCGGTGCTCCCGCTGCTCGCCGACGACGCGGTACGGGCCTTCGCCGACGGAATGCTCCGCGCGCTGCACGAGCACGACGCCAAGGGCCGCGGGGACCTCGTCGCCTCGCTGCGGGCCTGGCTCGCCCACCACGGCCAGTGGGACGCCGCCGCCGCGGACCTGGGGGTGCACCGCCACACCCTCCGCTACCGGATGCGCCGGGTCGAGGAGATCCTGGGCCGCTCGCTGGACGATCCGGACGTCCGGATGGAGCTGTGGCTGGCGCTCAAGGCGACGAGCGCCCCGTCGGCGCCGGAGGTGTGACCCCTCCACCGGGGCCGTCGGAGCCGTCGGTGCCGGAGGTGTGATCCCTCCACCGAGGCCACCGGAGCCGTCGGCGTCGGAGGTGCAGCCACCCGCCGGAGCCGTCGGTTCGGCAGGCGTGACCCCTCCAGCGGAGCCGTTCGTTCCGGCCGCATCCGACAATCCGGAGCGTCCCCGGCCCGCACTGCTCCACCCCGGACAAACGCCAGGACAGCCGTGCGGCCCTACGGTGGGGGCAAGAAACCCCCACCGCTCCGAAGGGCCGGAACCTCCATGACTTCCACCCACGCCTTCTGGCTCGCCGGCCGCCAGGCCACCGGCGAGGACAGCTTCGACGTCACCAACCCCTGGGACGGCCGTCTCGTCGGCACCGTCAGCGTGCCGACCGACGCCCAGATCGAGGAGGCTGTCGCGGCCGCGCACGCCGTGCGCGAGGAGTTCGCCGCGACCCCGGCCCACGTCCGGGCCGCCGCCCTCGACCACGTCGTACGGCGTCTGGTGGAGCGCACCGAGGAGATCGCCCAGCTGATCTCCGCCGAGAACGGCAAGCCCATCAAGTGGGCCCGCGGCGAGGTCGGCCGCGCCGTCTCCGTGTTCCGGTTCGCCTCGGAGGAGGCCCGCCGCTTCAACGGCGGCGACGCCCAGCGCCTGGACACCGACGCCGGCGGCACCGGCCGGCTCGGCCTGACCCGCCGCTTCCCGCGCGGCACGGTCCTGGGCATCGCACCCTTCAACTTCCCGCTGAACCTGAGCGCCCACAAGGTGGCCCCGGCCATCGCCGTCGGTGCGCCGATCATCCTGAAGCCCGCCCCGGCCACGCCGATCTCCTCGCTGATCCTCGGTGAGCTGCTGGCCGAGACCGACCTGCCGGCCGGTTCGTGGTCCGTGCTGACGGTCCCCAACGACCGCATGCCCGCCCTGGTCCAGGACGAGCGCCTCCCGGTCATCTCCTTCACCGGCTCCGGCCCGGTCGGCTACTCGATCCTGGAGTCGGTGCCCCGCAAGCACTGCACCCTGGAGCTCGGCGGCAACGGCGCGGCGGTCGTCCTCGGCGACTACGCCTCGGACCAGGACCTGGACTGGGCCGCGACCCGGATCGCGACCTTCTCCAACTACCAGGGCGGCCAGTCCTGCATCTCGGTGCAGCGCGTCATCGCGGACGCCTCGGTCTACGACCGGCTGCTCCCGAAGATCGTCGCCGCCGTCGAGGCCCAGGTCACCGGCGACCCGTCGGACGCCGCCACCGACGTCGGCCCGCTGGTCAGCGAGGACGCCGCCAAGCGCGTCGAGTCCTGGGTCGACGAGGCCGTCCGGGCCGGCGCGCAGCTGCTCACCGGTGGCAAGCGCGACGGCGCCACCTACGCGCCGACCGTGCTCGCCGAGCTCCCGGACAACGTCACCCTCGCCAGCGAGGAGGTCTTCGGACCCGTGCTGTCCGTGCAGAAGGTGGACGGCGAGGCCGAGGCGTTCGAGGCCGTCAACTCCTCCAAGTACGGCCTGCAGGCAGGCGTGTTCACGCACGACCTGCAGACCGCCTTCCGCGCCCACCGGGCCCTTGAGGTCGGCGGCGTGATCATCGGCGACGTCCCCTCCTACCGCGCGGACCAGATGCCGTACGGCGGCGCCAAGCAGTCCGGCGTGGGCCGCGAGGGCGTCCGCTACGCGATGGACGACTACACCTACGAGCGCGTGCTGGTCCTCACCGGCCTCGCCCTGTAGTCCGCGAACAGGATCGAGACCGGTCCACCGACGTCGCCTGTGTTCCGCCTGGACAGCACGACAACAGGCGACAGCGAGATGGCCTGAGCCCACTGTGCGGGGGTTCAGGCCATCTCCGTCTCCCCGCCGCCTCCGCCACCTCAGGCGGGTCGGTGGAGTGGCCCCCGACCCGACCGGCGCCCCGGGGATGGCGGGCATGTCGGGAATCGGGTACATACGGACGAGTAGAGCCGGTCGGTACCCGTGGGTGCTTCCCCCGCGCGGACCGGCCGCGTCCACCCACTCACACCGCGGCGAGGTGAGCTCCTCATGTCCGCACCATCCGCACCGAAGAACACGCCCCGGGTCACCGAGCGCGAAGCACGCCAAGTGGCCGAGGCCGCACGCGAACAGGACTGGCACAAGCCCAGCTTCGCCAAGGAACTCTTCCTCGGGCGCTTCCGGCTGGACCTGATCCACCCGCATCCGCTGCCACCCCCGGACGACGTCCGGCGGGGCGAGGCCTTCCTCTCCCGGCTGCGCGAGTTCTGCGGGACGAGGATCGACGGCGCCCTGATCGAGCGCGAGGCGAGAATCCCCGACGAGGTGATCAGCGGCCTCAAGGAACTCGGCGCGCTCGGGATGAAGATCGACCCCAAGTACGGCGGCCTCGGCCTCACCCAGGTCTACTACAACAAGGCCCTCGCCCTGGTCGGCTCCGTGAGCCCGGCCCTCGGCGCACTGCTCTCCGCCCACCAGTCCATCGGTGTGCCGCAGCCGTTGAAGATCTTCGGCAGCCAGGAGCAGAAGGACACCTTCCTGCCCCGGCTGGCCCGTACCGACATCTCGGCGTTCCTCCTCACCGAGCCGGACGTCGGCTCCGACCCGGCCCGGCTCGCCACCTCGGCCGTCCCGGACGGGCCCGACTACGTCCTGGACGGGGTGAAGCTCTGGACCACCAACGGCGTCGTCGCCGACCTGCTCGTCGTGATGGCCCGGGTGCCCGAGTCGGAAGGCCACAAGGGCGGCATCACCGCCTTCGTCGTCGAGGCGGACTCCCCGGGCATCACCGTCGAGAACCGCAACGCCTTCATGGGCCTGCGCGGCCTGGAGAACGGCGTCACCCGCTTCCACCGGGTCCGGGTGCCCGCCGCGAACCGCATCGGCCCCGAGGGCGCCGGGCTCAAGATCGCCCTCACCACGCTCAACACCGGACGGCTCTCGCTGCCCGCCATGTGCGTCGGCGCCGGGAAGTGGTGCCTGAAGATCGCCCGCGAATGGTCCGAGGTCCGCGAACAGTGGGGCAGACCGGTCGCCCGGCACGAGGCCGTCGGCGCCAAGATCTCCTTCATCGCCGCGACCACCTTCGCCCTCGAAGCGGTGGTCGACCTCGCCTCCCAGATGGCCGACGAGAACCGCAACGACATCCGCATCGAGGCCGCCCTCGCCAAGCTGTACGGCTCCGAGATGGGCTGCCTGATGGCCGACGAACTCGTCCAGATCCGGGGCGGACGCGGCTTCGAGACCGCCGACTCCCTCGCCGCACGCGGCGAGCGGGCCGTGCCCGCCGAACAACTCCTGCGCGACCTGCGGATCAACCGGATCTTCGAGGGCTCCACCGAGATCATGCATCTGCTGATCGCCCGGGAGGCCGTAGACGCCCATCTGAAGGTCGCCGGGGACATCATCGACCCCGGCAAACCCCTCTCGGCCAAGGCGAAGGCAGGCGCGAACGCGGCCGGCTTCTACGCCCGCTGGCTGCCCCGGCTCGTCACCGGACCGGGACAACTGCCCGGTACGTACGGGGAGTTCAACCACCCCGGCCACCCCGACCTGTCCGCCCACCTGCGCTACGTGGAACGCGCCTCGCGCAGACTGGCCCGCTCCACCTTCTACGCCATGTCGCGCTGGCAGGGCCGGATGGAGACCAAACAGGGCTTCCTCGGCCGGATCGTGGACATCGGCGCCGAACTCTTCGCGATGAGCGCCACCTGTGTCCGCGCCGAACTGCTGCGCTCCACGGACGACCACGGACGCGAGGCCTACCGGCTCGCCGACGTGTTCTGCCACCAGTCCCGGGTCCGCGTCGAGGAGCTCTTCACCCGCCTGTGGTCCAACACCGACGAGCTGGACCGGCGCCTGGTCGACGGCGTCCTGTCCGGCGCGTACACCTGGCTGGAAGAAGGCGTCATCGACCCGAGCGGCGACGGCCCCTGGATCGCCGATGCCACCCCGGGGCCGTCCACCAGGGAAAACGTCCACCGGACCGTCCGCTGACCCACGGCACGTCGGGCGGGGCCGTCCCCCGCCCGACGTGCCCCGTCCGCCCGGACGGCCCGGTGCCGCGGGACGCACTGTCCACACGCACAGACGAAGCGGCAACAATGGGGGGCATGAGCGACAGTCCTGCCCCCCTCGCCGACCCGCACCTCGTCTTCGACGCCACGGAAGGCCGCCGGGATCTCGTCATCCTCGGCTCGACCGGATCCATCGGCACCCAGGCCATCGACCTGGTGCTGCGCAACCCCGACCTCTTCCGGGTCACCGCGCTCTCCGCCGCGGGCGGACGGGTCGCCCTCCTCGCCGAGCAGGCGCGCCGGCTGCGGGTGCGCACCGTCGCCGTCGCCGCGTCGGACGCCGTACCGGCCCTGCGCGAGGCGCTGCGGGAGCAGTACGGGACGGGCGAGCCGCTCCCCGAGATCCTGGCAGGGCCCGACGCGGCCGCGCAGCTGGCGGCGGGCGACTGCCACACCGTGCTCAACGGAATCACCGGCTCGATCGGACTCGCCCCCACCCTCGCCGCGCTCGAAGCGGGCCGCACGCTCGCCCTGGCCAACAAGGAGTCGCTGATCGTCGGCGGCCCGCTCGTCAAGGCGCTGGCGAAGCCCGGCCAGATCATCCCGGTCGACTCCGAGCACGCCGCACTCTTCCAGGCGCTCGGCGCCGGCACCCGCGCCGACGTACGCAAGCTCGTCGTCACCGCCTCCGGCGGCCCCTTCCGGGGACGGACCAGGAGCGAACTGGCGGACGTCACCCGCGAGCAGGCCCTCGCCCACCCGACCTGGGCCATGGGGCCGGTCATCACGGTCAACTCAGCCACCCTGGTCAACAAGGGCCTTGAGGTCATCGAGGCGCATCTGCTCTACGACATCCCGTTCGACCGGATCGAGGTCGTGGTCCACCCCCAGTCGTACGTCCACTCCATGGTGGAGTTCACCGACGGCTCCACCCTCGCCCAGGCCACGCCCCCGGACATGTGCGGACCGATCGCCATCGGCCTCGGCTGGCCCCGGCGCGTCCCGGACGCCGCGCCCGCCTTCGACTGGGCGAAGGCGTCCAGCTGGGAGTTCTTCCCGCTCGACGACGAGGCCTTCCCGTCCGTGGGTCTGGCCAGGCACGTCGGTACCCTCGGCGCCACCGCACCGGCCGTCTTCAACGCCGCCAACGAGGAATGCGTCGACGCATTCCTCGCAGGACGGCTGCCGTTCAACGGAATCATGGATACGGTCACGGCGGTGGTGGCCGAACACGGCACCCCCGCCACGGGAACTTCGCTCACGGTCGCAGACGTCCTGGAAGCGGAGACCTGGGCACGAGCCCGGGCCCGTGAACTCTCGGCGAAAGCGACAGCGGAGGCGCGCGCATGAGTATTACGACGGTCCTGCTGACGATTCTGGGCATCGTCGTCTTCGTCATCGGTCTGCTGTTCTCGATCGCCTGGCACGAGCTGGGGCACCTGTCGACCGCGAAGCTCTTCGGCATCCGCGTCCCCCAGTACATGGTCGGCTTCGGGCCGACGGTCTGGTCCCGGAAGAAGGGCGACACCGAGTACGGGATCAAGGCCATCCCGGCCGGCGGCTACATCCGCATGATCGGCATGTTCCCGCCCGGGCCGGACGGACGCCTGGAGGCGCGGTCCACCTCGCCCTGGCGCGGCATGATCGAGGACGCCAGGTCAGCCGCCTTCGAGGAGCTCGAACCGGGCGACGAGAAGCGCCTGTTCTACACGCGCAAGCCGTGGAAGCGCGTCATCGTGATGTTCGCCGGACCGTTCATGAACCTGGTCCTCGCCGTCGCGATCTTCCTGGGCGTGGCGATGACCTTCGGCTTCCAGACCCAGACCACCGAGGTGGCCGGTGTCCAGAAATGCGTGATCGAGCAGAGCGAGAACCGCGACAAGTGCGAGAAGTCCGACCCGGTCTCGCCCGCACTGGCGGCGGGGCTCAAGAAGGGCGACACGATCGTCGCCTTCGACGGACAGAAGGTCGACGACTGGGCCACGCTCTCCGACCGGATCCGCGACACCATCGGCCCCGCCACCATCACGGTCCGGCGCGACGGCCAGGAGAAGACCCTCCACGCCGTTCTCAAGAAGAACCTGGTGGCGAAGAAGGACTCCAAGGGCGAAGTGGTCCCCGGCGACTTCGTGCAGGCCGGCTACCTCGGCTTCGCCGCCCAGACCGAGATCGTCCCGCTCTCCTTCGGTGACTCGGTGCTCCGCATGGGAGACATGATCGAGAACGGTGTCGACTCGATCATCGCCCTCCCGTCCAAGATCCCGGGCCTGTGGGACGCGGCCTTCGGCGACGGCGAACGGGCGGCGGACTCCCCGGTCGGCGTGGTCGGCGCGGCCAGGATCGGCGGCGAGGTGATGACGCTGGACGTACCGGCGCAGAACCAGATCGCGATGATGCTGTTCCTGCTGGCCGGCTTCAACCTGTCGCTGTTCCTCTTCAACATGCTCCCGCTGCTGCCGCTCGACGGCGGGCACATCGCCGGAGCGCTCTGGGAGGCCCTGCGCCGCAATCTGGCCCGGGTCTTCCGGCGCCCCGACCCGGGCCCCTTCGACGTGGCCAGGCTGATGCCGGTCGCCTATGTCGTCGCCGGAGTCTTCATCTGCTTCACACTGCTGGTGCTCGTCGCCGACATCGTGAATCCGGTCAAGATCTCCTGAACCACCGAGCACCATGTGCACCACGAGTGACGGCCCGGCACACAGTATGTGTCCGGGCCGTCGCATTTGTGTGCCACTCCCGTACGCGGTGTGCTCCGCGCCGCCTCCGGTGCCGTAACCTCGAAGGCCGGAGCCCGCCGATCTCGGGACCTTGATCCACACCTTGGGGATGCTCAGCGCATGACTGCGATTTCTCTCGGAATTCCGTCCGTTCCGACCAAGCTCGCCGACCGTAGGGTCAGCCGCAAGATCCAGGTCGGGTCGGTTGCGGTGGGCGGGGACGCGCCGGTGTCGGTGCAGTCGATGACCACGACGCGTACGTCGGACATCGGTGCGACGTTGCAGCAGATCGCGGAGCTGACGGCGTCGGGCTGTCAGATCGTGCGGGTGGCGTGTCCGACGCAGGACGATGCCGATGCGTTGGCGACGATCGCGAGGAAGTCGCAGATCCCGGTGATCGCGGATATTCATTTCCAGCCGAAGTATGTGTTCGCGGCGATCGACGCGGGCTGTGCGGCGGTGCGGGTGAATCCGGGGAACATCAAGCAGTTCGACGACAAGGTCAAGGAGATCGCGCGGGCGGCGGGGGATGCGGGGACGCCGATCCGGATCGGTGTGAACGCGGGTTCGCTGGACGCGCGGTTGCTGGCGAAGTACGGGAAGGCGACGCCGGAGGCGTTGGTGGAGTCGGCGTTGTGGGAGGCGTCGCTCTTCGAGGAGCACGGTTTCCGGGACATCAAGATCTCGGTGAAGCACAACGATCCGGTGGTGATGGTGAATGCGTACCGTCAGCTGGCGGCTCGTTGTGACTATCCGCTGCATCTGGGTGTGACGGAGGCGGGTCCGGCGTTCCAGGGGACGATCAAGTCGGCGGTGGCGTTCGGCGCGCTGTTGTCGGAGGGGATCGGGGACACGATCCGGGTGTCGTTGTCGGCGCCGCCGGCCGAGGAGGTCAAGGTCGGCATCCAGATCCTGGAGTCGCTGAATCTCAAGCAACGGCGGCTGGAGATCGTGTCGTGTCCGTCGTGCGGTCGGGCGCAGGTGGATGTGTACAAGCTCGCGGACCAGGTCAGTGCCGGTCTGGAGGGCATGGAGGTGCCGTTGCGGGTGGCCGTGATGGGCTGTGTCGTCAACGGTCCGGGTGAGGCCCGTGAGGCCGATCTGGGTGTGGCGTCCGGCAACGGCAAGGGACAGATCTTCGTGAAGGGCGAGGTCATCAAGACGGTGCCCGAGTCGAAGATCGTCGAGACGCTGATCGAGGAAGCCCTCAAGATCGCCGAGCAGATGGAGAAGGACGGCATCGCCTCCGGCGAGCCCGAGGTCTCCGTCAGCTGAACCGATGACCCGCACCACAGCGCCCCGCCGGACGAACGCCGTCCGGCGGGGCGCTGCCGTGAGCGACCTCACGGCCCGTCGCAGCCCCTGTTCACAGGCACGGGCGGCACGGACGATCGGCTTCGGTTACAGTGCGGAAATCAGCAGACCGCATGGTGAGGCCCCCTCGTGTTGACGCAGACCACCACCCGGGTCCTCGAACCCAGCGACCTCGGAGCCGCTCTCGCCATCCTGGAGAGCGAGCCCGTCGCCAACGCCTTCGTGACGGCCCGGGTCCAGATCGCAGGCCTCGACCCCTGGCGCCTCGGCGGCGAGATGTGGGGCTGGTACACAGACGGACGGCTCCGCTCGCTCTGCTACTCGGGCGCCAACCTCGTCCCCATCTGCGCCACCCCCGAGGCCGTCCGGGCCTTCGCCGACCGCGCCCGCCGGGCCGGCCGCCGCTGCTCCTCGATCGTCGGCCCCGCCGAACCCACCGCCCAGCTGTGGCGGCTGCTCGAACCCGGCTGGGGACCGGCCCGCGAGGTCCGGGCCCATCAGCCGCTGATGGTCACCGAGAGCCTGTCCGCCGAAGTGGCCCCCGACCCCCTGGTCCGCCGGATCCGCAAGGACGAGATGGACGTCCTGATGCCGGCCTGCGTGGCGATGTTCACCGAGGAGGTCGGCATCTCCCCGCTCGCGGGCGACGGCGGACTCCTCTACCAGGCACGCGTCGCCGAACTCATCGGGGCCGGCCGCTCGTTCGCCCGGATCGACGACGGCAAGGTCGTCTTCAAGGCGGAGATCGGCGCCGCGACCCCGCAGGCCTGCCAGATCCAGGGCGTCTGGGTCGCCCCCGAACACCGCGGCCGCGGACTCTCCGAAACCGGCATGGCGGCGGTCCTGCGCTACGCGCTCGCCGACGTCGCCCCCGTCGTCAGTCTCTACGTGAACGACTACAACACCCCCGCGCGCCGCTCCTACGCCCGGGTCGGCTTCAAGGAGACCGGCGCGTTCATGAGCGTGCTGTTCTGACCGGCCGGTGGCCGACGGCCACCCACCCGTACCCCGTTGCCCACCGGGGCCAGTAGGGTCGGCGCATGGCAGCAGTTTCCGGGGGCGGCCCCCGCACTCCCAGCGTCCGGATCGGGCCGGTCGACCTCGCCGCGCGCGTGGACGAGGCGCTCGCCGTACAGGCCGTCGCCTTCGGCCTGGGGCCCGAGGAGGTCGAGGTACGGCGCCACATCGTCCTCAGACACCTCGACCACCCGCACGCCCGCGCCCTCGGCGCCACCACCGCCGGCGAGCGGCTCGTCGGCTTCGTCTACGGCATGCCCAACGAACGCGGCCAGTGGTGGTCCACCGTCGTCGAGCCCTACCTCCGCGCCACCGGCAGCGTGGACTGGCTCGACGACTCGTTCGTCATCACCGAACTGCACGTCCTGCCGGAGTTCCAGAACCGGGGCATCGGCCGCACACTGATCACCACCATCACCGACGCCGTCGACCAGGCCCGGTCCATCCTCTCGGCCATCGACACCGAGAGCCCGGCACGTGGCCTGTATCGCAGTCTCGGCTACCAGGACCTGGCCCGGCAGGTGCTCTTCCCCAGCGCTCCCAAGCCCTATGCGGTGATGGGCGCCCCGCTTCCCCTGCGTCGCAAGGGCTAGCACCGCGGGCAATGGATTTCCGCCCACCCGCACCGCCCGGCTAACCTCCTGCACATCACCCTTCCGAGCAGGAGTTCATCATGGCCCAGGTCCAGCGCATGTCCCGATTGATGATCAAGACACTGCGCGACGACCCGGCCGACGCCGAGACGCTCAACCACAAGCTGCTCGTCCGGGCCGGATACGTACGTCGCACCGCGGCCGGAATCTGGACCTGGCTGCCGCTCGGCAAGAAGGTCCTGGAGAACATCACCCGCGTCGTGCGCGAGGAGATGGACGCCATCGGCGGCCAGGAGGTGCTGCTGCCCGCGCTGCTGCCCAAGGAGGCGTACGAGGCGAGCGGCCGCTACGACGAGTACGGCGACCTGCTGTTCCGGCTCAAGGACCGCAAGGGCGCCGACTACCTCCTCGGCCCCACCCACGAGGAGATCTTCACCCAGGTCGTCAAGGACATGTGCTCGTCCTACAAGGACCTGCCCGTGATCCTGTACCAGATCCAGACCAAGTACCGCGACGAGGCCCGCCCCCGCGCCGGTGTGCTGCGCGGCCGCGAGTTCCAGATGAAGGACTCGTACTCCTTCGACACCACCGACGAGGGTCTCGCCGAGGCGTACCAGCTGCACCGCGCCGCCTACATCCGGATCTTCGAGCGCCTCGGCCTCGACCACCGGATCGTCTCCGCCGTCTCCGGCGCCATGGGCGGCTCCGCCTCCGAGGAGTTCCTGGCGCCCGCGCCCGCCGGCGAGGACACCTTCGTCGACTGCCCGAACTGCGACTACGCCGCCAACACCGAGGCCGTCACCTTCAAGGCGGTCGCCGCGGACGGCTCCGCGCACGGCCCCGTCGAGGAGCTGGACACCCCCGACACCCCGACCATCGAGACCCTCGCCGCTCACCTGGGCGTCGAGGCCTCGGCGACCCTGAAGAACCTGCTGGTCAAGGTCGACGGCGAGATCGTGGCCGTGGGCGTGCCCGGCGACCGCGAGGTCGACCTCGGCAAGCTCGGCGAGCACCTCGCGCCCGCCGTCGTCGAACTGGTCACCGCCGAGGACTTCGAGGGCCGCGAGGACCTGGTACGCGGCTACGTCGGCCCGCAGGGGCTGGAGAGGGTCCGCTACATCGCCGACCCGCGCATCGCCGCCGGCACCGCCTGGATCACGGGTGCCAACAAGGAGGGCAAGCACGCGAGGAACGTCGTCGCGGGCCGTGACTTCGAGGTCGACGAGCACCTCGACGTCGTCGTCGTCGAGGCGGGCGACCCCTGCCCCAACTGCGGCAGCGGCCTCAGGGTGGACCGCGCCATCGAGATCGGCCACATCTTCCAGCTCGGCCGCAAGTACGCCGACATCTTCTCGCTCGACGTCCTCGGCCAGCAGGGCAAGCCCGTCCGCGTCACCATGGGCTCGTACGGCATCGGCGTCTCCCGCGCCGTCGCCGCCCTCGCCGAGCAGACCGCCGACGACAAGGGCCTGTGCTGGCCCCGCGAGATCGCCCCGGCCGATGTGCACGTCGTCGCGGCGGGCAAGGCGCTCCAGACCGAGCTGGCCCTGGACGTCTCCGAGAAGCTGAACGCCGCGGGCCTGCGCGTCCTGGTCGACGACCGTCCGGGCGTCTCGCCCGGCGTCAAGTTCACCGACTCCGAGCTCATCGGCGTGCCGAAGATCCTGGTCGCCGGCCGCCGCTCGGCCGAGGGCGTCCTGGAGCTGAAGGACCGCCGCACCGGCGAGCGCGAGGAGCTCACCGTCGACGAGGCGATCGCCCGCCTCACCGCCTGACACCCCGGAAGGCCGCAGACCCCCGGCGCATCGCGCGGGGGGCCTGCGGCCTTCCGTCGTCTCACAGCCAGCTCGCGAACTCCAGCGTCAGCTCGCCCTCCTGGCGGCGGCCGACCGCCAGCGCCCGGGTTCCCGACTCCACCGCACGGAACAGCGTCCAGCCGTGCAGCCGCTCCCGGTCCACGTCCAGCGAATCGGCCAGCTTCCTGATCCGGCGGCGGGCCGTCACCGCGCCGCCGGGCGAGGCGATCAGATCCTCGACGCGGTCGCGCACCAGCCGCGCCAGATCGTAGGCACGCTCACCGACCAGCGGCTCCGGGCCGACTGTCAGCCACGGCACCCGCTCCCCGGCCAGCACCTTGCTCTGCCGGAAGTTGCCGTGCAGCAGCAGGAGTTCGGGGGAGTGGGCGATCAGCTCCTCGCGAGCCGCGAGCGCCGCCGCGACCAGCGGCTCCAGACCCGGTTCGGCCGCAGCGCCGGCCCGCATCGGTGCGACACGGCGCCCGGTCCGTTCGGCGACCGTCTCGAAACCGTGCCCGGCCGGCGGCTCGACCCACAGCCGGCGCACCGTGCCCGCCGCCTCCAGCAGCGCCTTCGCCTCCGGCAGCGAGCGCAGCGACACCTCGGGGTGCAGCCGCTCCAGCAGCAGTGCGCCGGGTGCGGCGGCGACGAGCTGCACCGCGCCCCAGCCGTTCCAGTGGGCCAGCGCCGCCCGCTCCAGCTCGGGCTCGGCCCCGGGCGGCGCGATCTTCAGCGCGGCCGGGGTGCCGTCGGCGCAGGTCACCAGCAGAACCAGACTGCTGCGGCCGCCCGGGGCGGCCACCCGCTCCACGGTCGTGTCCTGCCCGGTGGCGGACAGCGCTTCCTCGGTCAGTGCGGGAAGCCGCGCGAGCCAGCCGGCGGCGCCTTCGTCCCCGTACGACTCGCCCAGCGCCCGCACCAGACGCTGCGGCGGTTCGAAACCCATACGTGCCTTGTTCCCTTTCAGAGCTCTTTCAGTGCGTCCCACCGGACCCGTTCGTCCCACCGGACCCGCTCTTCGCGGCGGCCCCGGCGTTCGCGCCGGTCCCGCTCTTCGCGCCGGTGCCTTCGGAGGCCCGCTCCGCGAGCCCGGGAAAGGCTACGCCGCCGCCCCGCCAGCGGACCGCGCGCACCGCGGCCTCCCGCAGCGCGTCGGCGGCCTCCCGCCTGAGCGGTCCCTCGGCGGCCCGGACGAGATCGGAGTACACACCCGCGACCCGGTCCTCCAGCACGGCCGCCAGCCGCACCGCCGCGGCCGGGTCCGGCACGGCGAACGGCAGAGCGTACGCCGCCTGCGCCGCCACCGGCTCACCGCCCAGCCCGTGAACGGTCCGCGCCAGCGCGTCGCGCCGGGCCCGGTGCGCGTGGTAGGCCGCTGTCGCCTCGGCCCGGCGGCCCTCGGCGACCCGGCCGCCGACCACCCCGTACCCGTACACCGCCGCGTGTTCGGCGGCCAGGGCCGCCTGCGCGGCCTTCCGTGTCCCGGTGCTCATGACTGGGTCTCCTTGGCCAGTTCGGTCAGCAGATAGGCGTGGGCCGCGCCCGCCGCCGCGATCGACGCCAGCAGCCGGGCCAGCTCCGGCGGGGCCTCCATCAGGGCCGCCAGACGCTCGTCCGCGGCGCGGCGTTCCGCCGCGGCCAGCTCCTTGACGGCGGCCCCGGCGTCGGTCGCGCGCGACCGCGTGAAGGCGAGCGCCTGCGCGCCGCCGGGGGCCAGCGCCTTCGCGTGGGCGCGCACGGCGTCCCGCAGCGGCGCGAGCCCCGCGGCGGTCGCCGGATGGGCCCCGACCACGTGCTCGTACCTGCCGAGCAGTTCCAGACTGGTCCGGGCGGCCGCCGCCCGGATCTTCTTCTCGGCCCGTGCCGCGGAGGCCTGCTCGGCCGCGGTCGCCGCCCCGGACCGGCCGGAGTCCTTCCCGCTTCCGGGCCCGTCACCGCAGCCGGCCAGCATCGCCCCCAGGGCGATTGCTCCCGTCGCGCCGAACACGCCTCTGCGCGTCGTCCCCGTGCGCCGCACCTGTTCTCCTTCGGGCCCAGCGTCTTTCGTTCGGATCAGGCCGGATCCGAACGAAAGACGCTGGCCCTGACTTGACTGGATCTGTCCTGAAGTGATCACCGCAGGCGAGCGTACCCGCGGCCGCGGGGCCGGCGGACGGCAACACCCCCCGGGACCGGATACCCTTTGACCTGACACGCGACGATCCCCACAACAGCACACGCGGCCGAGGAGTCACCCGGATGAGCACCACCCAGAGCGAGAGGCTGCGCGGGCTGCTCGAACCGCTCGTCAGCGCCGAACAGCTTGATCTCGAAGAGATCGAGGTGTCCCGGGCCGGCCGCCGCCGCGTGCTGCGGATCGTCGTGGACTCCGAAGAGGGCGTCGAACTGGACGCCTGCGCCGAGCTGAGCCGCGCGATCTCCGAGAAGCTCGACGAGACCGACGCGATGGGCGAGGACGAGTACGTCCTCGAAGTCAGCTCCCCCGGTGCCGACCGTCCGCTGACGGAGCACCGCCACTACGTACGTGCCACGGGCCGCCTGGCCAAGCTGCATCTGCGCGAGGGCGGCGAACTGGTGGCCCGCATCCTCGCCGTGGACGAAGACGGCCTCGACCTCGAAGTTCCGGGCGTCAAGGGCCGCAGGCCCACGTCCCGCCGGGTCGCCTTCGACGAGATCGCCAAGGCGCGCGTGGAGATCGAATTCAGCCGCAAGGACAAGAAGGAAGAGGAGGCGTAGCCGTGGACATCGATGTGAAGCTCTTGAAGGGCTTGGCACAGGACAAGGAGATCCCCTTCGACGTGCTCGTCGAGGCGATCGAGTCGGCCCTCCTCATCGCCTACCACCGTACGGACGGCAGCTACCGCCGCGCGCGCGTGAAGCTCGACGAGCGCGGCCACGTGACGGTGTGGGCGAAGGAGGACCCGGCCGACCTGGAAGAGGGCCAGGAGCCCAAGGAGTTCGACGACACCCCGTCCGGGTTCGGCCGGATCGCCGCGACCACCGCCAAGCAGGTCATCCTGCAGCGGCTGCGCGACGCCGAGGACGACAGGACCTTCGGTGAGTACGCGGGCCACGAGGGCGATGTCGTCACCGGCGTCGTCCAGCAGGGCAAGGACCCGAAGAACGTCCTGGTCGACATCGGCAAGCTGGAAGCGATCCTGCCGGTGCAGGAGCAGGTGCCCGGCGAGGAGTACACCCACGGCCTGCGGCTGCGTACGTATGTCGTGCGGGTCGCCAAGGGCGTCCGGGGCCCGTCCGTGACGTTGTCGCGGACCCACCCCAACCTGGTGAAGAAGCTCTTCGCGCTGGAGGTGCCGGAGATCGCCGACGGTTCCGTCGAGATCTGCGCCATCGCCCGCGAGGCCGGTCACCGCACCAAGATCGCGGTCCGTTCGACCCGCTCCGGGCTGAACGCCAAGGGTGCCTGCATCGGCCCGATGGGCGGCCGGGTGCGCAATGTCATGGCCGAGCTGCACGGCGAGAAGATCGACATCGTGGACTGGTCGGACGACCCGGCCGAGATGGTGGCCAACGCGCTGTCGCCCGCACGGGTGAGCGAGGTCGAGGTCGTCGACCTCGGCGCCCGGTCCGCCCGGGTCACCGTGCCGGACTACCAGCTGTCGCTGGCGATCGGCAAGGAGGGGCAGAATGCCCGCCTCGCCGCCCGTCTCACCGGCTGGCGCATCGACATCCGCCCGGACACCGAGACCGACGCCGAGCGCGACGTCGCCGACCGGGAGCGGGCCGAACGTGCCCGCGAGCGGTCCGAGCGGCGCTGAACCGGCACCGTCGGGAATATTTCTCAGTGGCAATGCCGCTGAGATCACGACAACATCCGTTCGATTTTTGCCCCAAAGGGGTGAGGTCGGTGCGGGGAGGTAGACTTAGCCGTGTCTGGCCGGACGCACGCCCGTGCTTGCCCTGAGCGAACCTGTGTGGGATGCCGGGAGCGGGCGGCCAAGAGCGAGCTGCTGCGCATCGTCGCGGACGGGGACGCCTGCGTCCCCGATCCTCGCGGTACGCTGCCCGGCCGGGGTGCATATGTACACCCCGCCTCCGTCTGTCTGGACCTGGCGGTTCGCCGCCGGGCCTTCCCCCGGGCCTTCAAGGCCAAGGGGCCGTTCGACCCCGCCGCAGTGCAGCGGTTCGTCGAGCGGGTGACACCGTAAGAAATGAACGGCACGGGACCCCGTGCGGTCAGGTACCTCGCGAGTTGGAAGTAGGTCGAGATTGCGATGAGCACTCGATGAGTACGCGATGAGTACGCCCATGAAGTAGCGACGGTCCGGCGGTAACCCGGACCTAAAAGGAGCGAAGTGGCTAAGGTCCGGGTATACGAACTCGCCAAGGAGTTCGGCGTCGAGAGCAAGGTCGTCATGGCCAAGCTCCAAGAACTCGGTGAATTCGTCCGTTCGGCGTCCTCGACGATCGAGGCGCCGGTTGTACGCAAGTTGACTGACGCACTGCAGGGGCCCGGCGGCAACGCCGGCAAGTCCGCTGCAAAGCCTGGCGCGCCCCGCAAGGCGACGCCCGCAAAGCCCGCAGCGCCCTCCCCGGCCGCTGCGGCACGTCCCGCTGCCCCGAAGCCCGGCGCCCCGGCCCCCAAGCC
>NZ_JBCEWQ010000141.1:0-22768 GCF_038448545.1 Streptomyces sp. CLV115 | reverse complement strand
CACCGGCCCCCACGGGCTATCTGCGCCCCACCGTGTCCGCGATCCCCCACACGGACTGAGGAACGCTCCGACCGAGGAGCGTACGGACCGGATTGCACGGACCGAGATCGCACGGACCGGGAGCGTACGGACCAGGAGCGTACGGACCAGGAGCGTACGGACCAGGAGCGTACGGACCGAGGAACTGCAGGCGGTGAAGGTCCCCGGGCGGGGCGGCCCTGCAGGCGGGGTGCGGGCCGAGGCACCCACGGGCCGAGGCACGTGCCGACACGGTGTGCCCGCGGGGCCCCGGCGGAGCTCCGGCCGATTCTCCTGTTTCTCCCGTGGTCCGCTCACGGCTCGGCGTTTATCGCGGTCGCAATCGACCTACCCTGAAGGTGTGACCCCTCTCATTGAGGGGGCTTCTCACTCGTCCGTACATGCGCAGTCGTGCGACGTCATACGAACTCATGACGGGCAGGCCCTGTCCGAAGCCGTTCGGCCGAAGCAGAGCGAAGCGTTCCGGCCCCGGCCGGCGACGTGGAGTCGGGAGAAGTCATGGCAGACCGCGGAGAACCCCCAGAAGGTCCGCCCGAGGGTCCGACGGGCGGCGGTGAGGACGAGTACAGATCGCTCGTCTTCGACGAGTCGTTCGTGCGCGCTGCCCGGTTGCAGGAATTCTCCGCCCAGGAGCGTATGGAGGACCACGCCCCCGCCGTGCGCAGCCTGCCGGCCCGACGCCTGCGCACCGGCCCCCGGGCCGCCGTCACCCTGGTCCTGCTGATCGCCCTGGCCTTCGGAACGGCCGTGTACATGGGCCTCCGCCACCCCTACGAGGCCCCCCTCGGCAGACGGGCCGAACCGCTGAGATCGACCGTCGTGCCCCTGGCACCACAGGGCGCCGTACCGGGCGGCACCGCTGCCGCCCTCCTCGCCAAGAGCCCCGCCGCCCACTTCGGAACAGGTGCCGACGGCATCAATCTGCCGGCGGTCAGGCGGACCGACAACTTCTCCGACAGCCAGGTGGCGACGGCCCTGACCACCGTCAAGGACTATCTGGTGGCCTCCTCGCTCGACTCCGACGTGCTCAACGGCACCGCGGCCCGCCCGGTGGAGATGCTCCTCGACCCGGATCAGACGGCCCAGTTCGAGCGCAGCATGAGCAGGCCGCAGGACGACGGGCAGCACGCCGCCACCGGGTGGCTGGTGCGGTTCGATCCGGCGAAGGTGGCCCTGGCCTCCCCGGACATCCGGGTCCGCGGAACTCTGAGCTACACCGAGGAGGGCTCCGACACGCTGGAGGTGGTGTCGGACCACACCTTCACCTACACGCTCCGTCCGGCCGTCCCCGGGCCCCAGCCGGCGGACGGCGCCTCGCTCTTCACCGTACGGCGCGAGCTGCACTTCCGCTTCGACCGGGAGGACCTGCGGCTGCACCGGCTGGAGCTGCGCAGCAGCTACGTCCAGGCCGGACCGCAGTCGTGCCCGGCCGACACCACCGGTGCGCTGCGCCCGCTGCTCGCCGGGCAGCACGCCGTCTCCCGCGGCCCCGCGGGCACCGACCCGTATGCGACGGACCGGCCCACGGCGGCGTTGTGCGGAACCCTGGCGGTCAGCTCCCCGCAGGCTCCGACCCGGTCCCCGGCCCATCAGGATTCCGGGGCTCCTCGGACCCCGCAGAGTCCGTCGAGCCGTCCTTAGCGCCGCCCCTGCCCGCCGATCCGCCCTGGCCGGTGAACTTGTCGCGGAGCTTGCCGCCCAGGTCCCCGGCGCCGCCCGCTATGTCGCCCACCAGCTTCATCAGCGGATCCTTGCTGGTGCGCACCGTGTCCGCGTAGTGGGCCGCGGATTCCCGGAAGGAGTCGGTCACCGAGGTGTCCTTGTCCTCGTCGCGCCGCGGGTAGTGACCGTCCATGATCCGCTGGTAGTCACGGGTCTCGGACCACTTCTTCAACTCGGCCGCGCGCACCGTGGTGAACGGGTGCGAGCGGGGCAGCAGGTTGAGGATCTTGAGCACCGAGTCCCGCAGATCGCCGCCCTTCTCGTACTCGTCGGCCTGCGCGAGGAAGGCGTCCACGTTCATCTCGTGCAGGTGGTTGCCGCCCGCGATCTTCATCAGACCACGCATCGAGGCCCGCAGATCCTGGCCGACGAGCAGTCCGGCCCGGTCGGCCGACAGCTCGGACTTGCGGAACCACTCGCGCAGCGCCGTCACGATCGCCATGATCGCGACATTGCCGAGCGGGATCCAGGCGACCTTCAACGCGATATTGGTGAGGAAGAGAAGAATCGTGCGGTACACCGCGTGGCCGGAGAGCGCGTGCCCCACCTCGTGGCCGACGACGGCCCGCATCTCCTCCTCGTCGAGCAGCTCCACCAGCCCCGTCGTCACCACGATGATCGGCTCGTCGAGGCCGATGCACATGGCATTGGGCTGAGGGTCCTGGGTGACGTACATCGGCGGGACCTTCTCCAGGTCCAGGATGTAACAGGAATCGCGAAGCATGTCGTTGAGGTGGGCGAACTGCGCGTCGCTCACCCGGACGGAGTCGGAGAGGAAGAGCAGTCGCAGACTGCGCTCGGGCAGCAGGCCGCTCAGCGTCTTGAACACGGTGTCGAAACCGCTCAACTTGCGCAGGGCCACCAGCGCCGAGCGGTCCGCCGGGTGTTCGTAGGCCCGGGACGAGATCCCTGCGAAGCGCCTGCGCTGCCTGCTCGGCACGTTCTCGTGGCTCTCGTGGCTGTGTTCGGTCATGAATGGGCCCCCTGTTCGTACGAGATTTCGCTCGCCCCCCTGACAAATCCCAGCGTAGGTGCTGGGGCTACGGTGTGCGGGGGGCTGTGGACAACTGAGGAGACGCCCGACATGCCGCACACCGTTGCTCTGCTCGCCGCCGCATCCGGGGACCAGGGGCCAGGCAATACGCTCCGTATCGTGCTGCTCGCCTCGCTCGTCGGAGCCGTGCTGCTCGGCTGGTTCCTGCTCCGCGGATACCGCAACGACGACAACAACGACTGAGTCGGCGTGAGCGTGCCCGGGGGGCACGCATACGATGTGCGCGACGTCTTCCTTCCGACTCCCGATCGATAGGTCCTGCCGAAGATGAGCCTCACGAGCACCGCACACCAGCTGGTCACTCTCGCCTCCGAGGGCGGCGAGCACGGTGGCAACCACGAAAGCCTCAGCCCGTACGTGACCGGCGGCGGTGCGTTCATCGCGCTGCTGCTCCTGCTGTGGATCACCACCCGCTTCAACCGCGACCGCTGAAGCGAAGGCGAACAGCTGTGCCAGTAGGCTCTGCACGCATGGGAGAGCAGGAAGTGCCTACCGGCCGCGGAAAACGCCGACTCGGCGTGATGGGCGGGACGTTTGACCCGATTCATCATGGACACCTGGTGGCGGCCAGCGAAGTGGCCGCCCAGTTCCACCTCGACGAGGTGATCTTCGTACCGACCGGGCAGCCGTGGCAGAAGAGCCACAAGCACGTCTCCCCGGCCGAGGACCGTTATCTGATGACGGTCATCGCGACGGCGTCCAACCCGCAGTTCTCGGTCAGCCGGAGCGACATCGACCGCAGCGGTCCCACGTACACCATCGACACGCTGCGGGACCTGCGTGCGATCCACGGCGACGCGGACCTCTTCTTCATCACCGGTGCCGACGCGCTCTCCCAGATCCTCACCTGGCGGGACGCGGACGAGCTGTTCTCGCTCTCCCACTTCATCGGCGTGACGCGGCCGGGCCATGTGCTCACGGACGCCGGACTGCCGGAGGGCGGGGTCTCCCTCGTGGAGGTTCCCGCGCTCGCTATCTCGTCCACCGACTGCCGTGAGAGGGTCGCGCAGGGGGATCCGGTCTGGTACCTGGTGCCGGACGGTGTGGTCCGCTACATCGACAAGCGCCAGCTGTACCGCGGCGAATGAGCGACGCAGAGGGGCACCGGTGAACGACCGACAGAACGCGTACGACCCGTACTACCAGCAGCCGCAGATCATCGGCTACGACGAGTACGGCCAGCCGGTGTACCAGCAGCCGCAGCAGGTCCAGCAGCAGCCGTACGACCCGTACGCCTCCCAGCAGCAGCAGTCGCCACAGGCCGACCAGGGGTACGGATACGACCCGTACGCCCAGCCGCAGCAGCAGCCTCAGCAGTCACAGCAGCACGTTCAGCAGCAGCCGTACGACCCGTACGCCTCCCAGCAGCCGCAGCCGCCCCAACAGCAGCACCCGCACCAGCCGGAGCACCCGCAACAGCAGGCGTACGGCGGCTATGACGGTTACGGCTACGACACCGGCCTGCAGCCTGCCGCGGTCGACACCACCCAGCAGTGGAACATCCCGCAACAGGCGGCCCCTCAGCCCGCACCTGCCGCACCTGCCGCCCCGACCCCGCCGGAGCCCGACCCCGAGCCGGGCGCCGGCGACGAGCCGGACGCCGCCGTCCCCGGGCAGCGCCGCGCCGACCGCGACTACCGCACCGAGCAGTTCTCCTTCATCGAGGAGCCCGACGAGGACTCCGAAGACGTCATCGACTGGCTGAAGTTCACCGAGAGCCGCAGCGAGCGACGCGAGGAGGCACGGCGTCGCGGCCGCAACCGCATGGTCGCGCTGATAGTCGTGGTGGCCCTGATCGTGGTCGGCGGTGTCGGCTACCTCTGGTCCGCCGGAAAGCTCCCGGGCCTGTCCGGCTCGGAAAAGGACAACACGGCATCGACGGGCCCGCAGAAGCGGGACGTCATCGTGGTCCATCTGCACAACACCAAGAAGGGCGGCACCTCCACGGCGCTGCTCGTCGACAATGTGACGACCAAGCAGGGCGCCACGGTCCTGCTCCCCAACTCGCTGGCGGTCGCCGACGACGGCGGCGCCACGACCACCCTCGGCAAGTCCGTCGACGACGACGGCGCCACCGGCACCCGCGAGTCCATCGACACCCTGCTCGGCACCGACATCAGCGGTACGTGGCGGCTCGACACCCCGTACCTGGAGACCCTGGTCGACCTGGTCGGCAGTATCGAGGTCGACACCGACACCGAGGTGCCGGACGCGAAGAAGGGTGCCGCCCCCCTGGTGAAGAAGGGCGAGGCGCAGACCCTGAGCGGGCAGATGGCCGTCGCGTACGCCACGTACCGGGGGCCGGGCGAGGCCGAGGCGAAGCAGCTCACGCGGTTCGGGGAGGTCATGCGGGGCGTTCTGCGGAAGCTCTCGGACGACCCGAAGGCCGCCACGGTCACCGTGCAGACGCTGGGGCAGATCCTCGACCCGTCGCTCCCCGAGAAGGACCTGGCGGCCTCCCTGGCGAAGCTCGCCGAGCACGCCAAGGTCGGCGACTACAAGACGGCACTGCTGCCCGTCCAGGACGACGGATCGCTCACCGACGCGGCCACCGAGAGCGTCGTCAAGGACATCCTGGGAGGCACGGTCAAGGCTCCGGCCGCCGACGCGGCGGTCCGGGTCGGTGTCAGGAACGGCACCGGGAACACGGACGGCACGGAGTCCGCGCGGATCAGGCTGATCAACGGCGGCTACACCTTCGTCGGCGGCGGAACGGCCGACCCGGTGACGACGTCCGAGGTCGTCTACAAGGCCGCGACGGACAAGGGGAAGGCGACACAGGTCGCCAAGACCCTGGGCCTGCCGGTGAACGCGGTGAAGCAGGGCAAGCCCGCCGCGAACGCGGATGTGTCCGTCGTGCTCGGCCAGGACTACAAGATCAAATAGGCGGCATCCGGCCGCTGGGACGATGCCGATCCGATCCGCGAACAATCGCTGCGTGGGCTGTCGGCGGTCCGTGAGACCCTAGAGGTTGACCTGACCGCCGACGAAAGCCTGCTTGTGACCGCCACGGACCGCTCCATCGAGCTCATCAACGCCGCCGCTCAGGCGGCCGCCGACCGGCTCGCGCACGACATCATTGCGTACGACGTCAGCGACGTGCTGTCGATCACGGACGCCTTCCTGCTGGCCTCGGCCCCCAACGACCGCCAGGTCAAGTCGATCGTCGACGAGATCGAGGAGCGGCTCCAGAAGGAGCTCGGCGCCAAGCCGGTACGCCGCGAGGGCGACCGCGACGCCCGCTGGATCCTCCTCGACTACGTCGACATCGTCATCCACGTCCAGCACAGCGAGGAGCGGGTCTTCTACGCGCTGGAGCGCCTCTGGAAGGACTGCCCCGAGATCGCGCTTCCCGAGGACGCCGTCAAGACCCGTGGGAAGGCCGAGGAGCACGCCCGGCTCACCGGCGGCACGGAAGGTGAGCAGAGCTGAACAGCGGCGGAAGCGGCAGGGGCCGCAGGATCGTCCTCTGGCGTCACGGCCAGACGGCCTGGAACCTGGAGCGCAGGTTCCAGGGGTCCACGGACATCGCGCTCACCGACGCCGGAGTCGGGCAGGCCCAGCGGGCCGCCCGGCTGCTGGCCTCGCTGAAGCCGGACGCGATCGTCGCCTCCGATCTGCAGCGGGCGGCGGCCACCGCCGCCCAGCTCGCCGCGATCACCGGCCTCGAAGTCGCACACGACGCGGGGCTGCGCGAGACCTACGCGGGTGCCTGGCAGGGCCTCACCCACGAGGAGATCGTCGGGCAGTACGGCGAGCAGTACGCCGCCTGGAAGCGCGGCGAGCCCGTGCGCCGCGGCGGCGGTGAACTGGAGACCGAGGTCGCCGACCGGGCCGCCCCGGTCGTCCTCGGACACGCCGACAAGCTGCCCGAGAACGGCACGCTGGTCGTGGTCAGCCACGGCGGCACCATCCGCACCACCATCGGCCGGCTGCTGGGCCTGGAGGCGCACCACTGGGAAGGTCTCGGCGGGCTCTCCAACTGCTGCTGGTCGGTGCTGGGCGAGGGTGCGCGCGGGTGGCGCCTGCTGGAGCACAACGCCGGCACGCTGCCCGAGCCGGTGCTCGGCGACGACACCTGAGGGCTGCCCCGCAGTCCCCGGCGGCCGGATTTCACTTTCCGGCAGGTCACAGGCTAAAGTTCTTCTTGTTCGCGGGGCGGAAACGCAGAGAAACACAGCGAACAGCGGGGCTATAGCTCAGTTGGTAGAGCGCCTGCATGGCATGCAGGAGGTCAGGAGTTCAATTCTCCTTAGCTCCACAATCAGGATCCCGTCCCGTCAGGGGGCGGGATCCTTTGCGTTCTCTGCCACTGAAGCTTCGCTGCGGCCTTCCTGCGGTTCCTTGTGGCCCCTCACTTCGCCCGGCGCCGCCGCAACGCGGCGATGCGTTCGCCGCTGTCCTCGTCGGCCGGGGTGTACGCCACGATCCGGCACTCCGGCAGCCCATTGACGGACAACGACACCGAGGTCATCCGGATCTCCCCGGGCAGTGCCCAGTGCCGGAAGGTCTTCACCCGAGGTCCGGGCGGGGCGACGTTCCCACTGCGCCACAGCTCGGCGAAGTACGGACTGGCGGCCGAGAGCCGTTCGACGAACGACTCCCACGCGGGCTCGCCCGCGTGGCGCCCGTACGCGCCCCGCAGCGTGGCCACCATGATCGGCAGCTCCTGCGCCCGGTGAACCACGGGACAGGCGTCCTCGGACGCCGTGAACAGCGTCCACAGCACGTTGCGTATCCCCGTTCCCACGATCTCCGGGACGGCGAACAGATCGCGATAGGCGGGGTTGGTGGCCAGGATGTCGTATCGCGTGTTGTAGACCACGGCGGGATGGGGATCGAGCGCGTCGATGATGCCCTGGATCTCCGGCCCCACCTCAAGGACGTCGGACTGCCTGCCGGGCACGCAGGCCACCTCCGCCAGGTGGTAGAGGTGTTCGCGCTCCGGCGCGTCCAGCCGGAGGGTGCGCGCCACGGCGTCCAGCACCTGCGGTGACGCGTTGATGGGACGTCCCTGCTCCAGCCAGGTGTACCAGGTGACGCCGACGCCGGAGAGCTGCGCGACCTCCTCGCGACGCAGGCCGGGGGTGCGGCGGCGCAACCCGGGGGCCATGCCCACATCGGCGGGTGTCACCCGCGCCCGGCGATTGCGCAGAAACGCCGCGAGCTCCGGGCGCCGCCGGTGGGGGCTCGTCCTGGGCGCCGTCCGTCCGCCCGCCCGGTCCGCAGTCCGGTCCGCCGCCTGATGTGTCGTCACCGTTGCCACACCCCCATGTTCGGTGACCTGTCAGGGAGTTGCCAGGTGCTGTCGGTACCAGCATCAGCGGGCTCTCGTTACCCGTATTCGGCCGGGGCCAGGCTCGATGTCATGACGACGGCATCCGAGGCAACTCCACGTTCCGCAACCAGTAAAGACCCCGCCACTGACAACCGCTCCGGGAGAGTGCTCGCCCTGGTGCTCGCCGCCCAGTTCATGGCGCTGCTCGACATCTTCATCGTCAACGTCGCCGCCCCGACGATCCGCAGCGAACTCCACGCCTCCGGCGCCGGGTTGCAGCTCGTCGTGGCCGGCTACACCATCACGTACGCGGTGCTGCTCATCACCGGCGCCAGGCTCGGCGACCTGCTCGGACACGGCCGGGCCCATCTGATCGGGCTCGGCGTCTTCACCGCGGCCTCGCTGGCCTGCGGACTCGCTGCGGGAACCGGGCAGCTGATCGCCTTCCGGCTGGTGCAGGGCGCGGCCGCGGCGGTGATGATTCCGCAGGTGCTCAGCCTCATCCAGCGCCACTTCACCGGCGAGGCACGGACCAGGGCGCTCGGCGCCTACAGCGCGGTGCTCGCCACCGGGGCGGCCGCCGGGCAGGTGCTCGGCGGGGTACTGGTCAGCGCCGATCTCTTCGGTGCGGGCTGGCGGCCGGTCTTCCTGGTCAACGTGCCCATCGGGCTCGTTCTGCTGGTGCTCGGCCACCGTGTGCTGCCGCGCGAGCCGCGCACCGCGCCCGGCAGGGTTCGGGCCCGGGCCCGCGGCCTCGATCTGCCGGGGCTGGTCCTGCTCGCCGCCGCCGTCACGCTGCTCACCGTCCCCCTGGTGCTCGGGCAGGAGCTGGACTGGCCGCTCTGGTCCCGGTTCTGCATGGCCGTCTCCGTGGGGCTCTTCACCGTCTTCGCGGCGTACGAGTCGCGGCTGGCAGCGCGCGGTGGTGCGCCCCTGATCGCCCCCGGGGTGCTGCGCGTTCCCGGTATCGCCCGGGCGGCGCTGCGCATTCTCCTGGTGATGGCGATCAACGGCGGCTTCCTCTTCGCCATGACGCTGCACGTTCAGGGAGGTCTGGGCTGTTCACCGCTGCGGGCGGGGCTGATGTTCGCACCGACGGCGCTGGTGTTCGGCGTGGCCGGACTGACCTGGCGGCGATGGCCCGCCGGACTCCAAAGCGCCCTGGTGCCCGGCGGGTTCGTACTCGCGGCCGTCGCCTCCGTGGCCGTCGGACTCCTGATGTGTGGGGGCGGCGACGGCGGGCCCGTGCTGTATGCGGCCTTCGCGGCGATGGGTGCCGGCCTGGCGCTCGGCTTCAGCCCCACCCTTACCAGGGCGCTGGCGGACGTGCGTCCCAAGGACGCGGCCGACGCGAGCGGCGTACTGGTGACGGTCACCCAGCTCGGACAGCTGACCGGGGTCGCCGCGTTCGGCACGCTCTATCTCAATCGCCTTGACGCACAAGGGGTCCAGGGGTCGGGGCAGGCGTTGTGGGTGTGTGCACTCGCGCTCGCCGCAGCCGCTGTGGCGGGTGCGGCGGCGGGTCTCGTACGGCGTCGGTGAGTGGCCGGTTCTCCGGCGGGCTGCCCCTCTTGCGGGCTCATGGCAGAATCGGAGCGCCGGAGGGGGCGACGGACCGAACGGGAGGGAGCGCGATGCCTGCGAGCCGCCACGAGGTCCCGGACCTGCTCCTTGTCCCCGGATTCCGTGCAGCCCCCGAGAACGGCGGGACGTTCGTCATGTGCACCGCCCGCGGCCAAAGCCGGAGCTGACCCATGGGTGCACACAGGCGGAAATGTGACTGGTGCGGCAGCGGTACGCCCATCGTCAGGGACATGGACCCGATCAATCCGGAGTACCAGTACTGGTGCGAGGAGTGTGCGCGGGCGCTGATCATAAAGGGCGACCCGATCGAGACCTATCGGGAGCTGGAGGGGGAGCCGATCTACGGTCGGCTGTTGGAGGAGCATTGCACGCTCAAACGCTTCTACTCCTTCGCCACGGCCTGACTCCTCCGGCTCCACCGGCCTCGGCCCAGGTGGTGCAGAACGGGTCAAATCGATACGGCCAGGAATCGATTTGGTGGACCGGTGGGGTCACCGGTAATGTTCTCGATGTCGCCAGGGAAACCAGGCGGAACACAGCACGGGGCTATAGCTCAGTTGGTAGAGCGCCTGCATGGCATGCAGGAGGTCAGGAGTTCAATTCTCCTTAGCTCCACAGTGAAGAACGAGAAGCGGGTCACCCACACAGGGTGGCCCGCTTCTCTCGTCTGTTCGCTTGCCCGTCTGCCCGTCTGCCCGTCTGCCCGTCTGCCCGTCTGCCCGTCTGCCCGTCTGCCCGTCTGCCCGTCTGCTTGCATCGCTTGTACCGCCCGTCTGTCCGTCGTATGCCGATGCCGGAAAGCCGGAGTTCCGTCGTGCGGCGGCTCCCGTGCCCTGTCCATGGTTCGGTCGCGCCCGGCCCGGCTCCGGGGCCGTGCGGTACCCTGACGCCATGCGTGCCGTACGCCTTCTGCTTAGCGAGCCGCGCTGATCAGTCCCGACCGGTGAGAACGCCTGGTCGGAATCAGCGCGGCGTCCCCTCCTGTGCGAGGGGATTTTTCGTTTCCGTAGACGCGTGTCCGTAGAGATGGGCGCCGGCAGATGACGATCGATGGAGCTTTGAGGATCATGAGCGAGACGACTTCCGCAGCCGAGACGGCTGCGCCGCACCGCTACACGGCAGCGATGGCCGCCGACATCGAGGCACGCTGGCAGGACTTCTGGGACGCCGAGGGCACGTACGAGGCGCCGAATCCGACCGGCGACCTGGCCGGCGATCCCGAGCTGGCCGCCAGGCCGAAGAAGTTCATCATGGACATGTTCCCGTACCCCTCGGGTGCGGGCCTGCACGTCGGTCACCCGCTGGGCTACATCGCCACCGATGTCTTCGCCCGCCACCAGCGCATGACCGGGCACAACGTGCTGCACACCCTGGGCTTCGACGCCTTCGGCCTGCCCGCGGAGCAGTACGCGGTACAGACCGGCACGCACCCGCGGGTCTCCACCGAGGCCAACATCGAGAACATGACCGCCCAGCTGCGCCGGCTGGGCCTGGGTCACGACAAGCGCCGCTCGTTCGCCACGATCGAGTCGGAGTACTACAAGTGGACCCAGTGGATCTTCCTGCAGATCTTCAACTCCTGGTACGACGCCGAGGCCGACCGCGCCCGCCCGATCGCCGAGCTGGTCGAGCAGTTCGAGAGCGGTGCGCGCCCCACCCCGGACGGCCGTGACTGGAGCGCGCTGAGCGCCGTCGAGCGCGCGGACGTCCTGGGCGGGTACCGCCTGGCGTACGCCTCCGACGCGCCCGTCAACTGGTCGCCCGGCCTGGGCACCGTCCTGGCCAACGAAGAGGTGACGGCCGACGGTCGCTCCGAGCGCGGCAACTTCCCCGTCTTCAAGGCCAAGCTGCGCCAGTGGAACATGCGCATCACCGCCTACGCCGACCGGCTGCTGAACGACCTGGACGGGCTGGACTGGCCCGAGGCGATCAAGCTGCAGCAGCGCAACTGGATCGGGCGCTCCGAAGGCGCGCGCGTCGACTTCCGGGTCGACGGCTCCGACAGCATCACCGTCTTCACCACCCGCCAGGACACCCTGTTCGGTGCCACCTACATGGTGCTGGCACCCGAGCACGAGCTGGTCGAACGGATCATTCCGGCCGCCTGGCCCGAGGGCACCCACGCGGTGTGGACCGGCGGATACGCGTCCCCGGCCGAGGCCGTCGCCGCGTACCGCAAGCTGGCCGCCGCCAAGTCCGACGTGGAGCGGCAGGCCGAGGCCAAGGACAAGACCGGCGTCTTCACCGGCGCGTACGCGACCAACCCGGTCAGCGGCGAGAAGGTACCCGTCTTCATCGCCGACTACGTACTGATGGGCTACGGCACCGGCGCGATCATGGCCGTACCGGCGCACGACGCGCGCGACTTCGCCTTCGCGCGCGCCTTCGAGCTGCCGATGCGCTGTGTCGTCGAGCCGTCGGACGACCGTGGCACGGACCCCTCGACGTGGGAGGACGCCTTCGCCTCGTACGACGCGAAGCTGGTCAACTCCGCCAACGACGAGATCTCGCTGGACGGCCTGGGCGTCGTCGACGCCAAGGCACGGATCACCGAATGGCTGACGACGCACGGGGTCGGCGAGGGCACCGTCAACTTCCGGCTGCGTGACTGGCTGTTCAGCCGCCAGCGCTACTGGGGCGAGCCCTTCCCGATCGTCTACGACGAGGACGGCATCGCCCACCCGCTGCCCGAGTCGATGCTGCCCCTGGAGCTGCCGGAGGTCGACGACTACTCGCCGCGCACCTTCGACCCGGAGGACGCCGACACCCGGCCCGAGACGCCGCTGTCCCGGAACGCCGACTGGGTCAACGTCACCCTGGACCTGGGCGACGGCAACGGTCCCAAGAAGTACCGCCGTGAGACCAACACCATGCCCAACTGGGCGGGATCCTGCTGGTACGAGCTGCGCTATCTGGACCCGAACAACGACCAGAAGCTGGTCGACCCGGCGATCGAGCAGTACTGGATGGGCCCGCGCGAGGGGCAGCCGACCGGCGGCGTCGACCTGTACGTCGGCGGTGCCGAGCACGCCGTACTGCACCTGCTGTACGCCCGTTTCTGGTCCAAGGTCCTGCACGACCTGGGGCACATCTCGTCCGCCGAGCCGTTCCACAAGCTGTACAACCAGGGCATGATCCAGGCGTTCGTCTACCGGGACAGCCGCGGCATCGCGGTCCCGGCGGCCGAGGTCGAGGAGCGCGACGGACAGTTCTACCACCAGGGCGAGAAGGTCAGCCGCGTCCTGGGCAAGATGGGCAAGTCCCTGAAGAACGCCGTCACGCCCGACGAGATCTGCACCGAGTACGGTGCGGACACGCTGCGCCTGTACGAGATGGCGATGGGCCCGCTGGACGTGTCGCGGCCGTGGGACACGCGCGCCGTCGTCGGCCAGTACCGGCTGCTGCAGCGGCTGTGGCGCAATGTCGTCGACGAGGAGACCGGTGAGGTCACCGTCGTCGACACGGAGCCGGGCGAGGAGACGCTGCGTGCGCTGCACAAGGCCGTCGACGGGGTCGGCCAGGACATGGCCGGGATGCGTTTCAACACGGCGATCGCCAAGGTCACCGAGCTGAACAACCACCTGACCAAGGCGGGCGGGCCGCTGTCCCGGTCCGTCGCCGAGCCGCTGGTGCTGCTGGTCGCGCCGCTGGCACCGCACATCGCCGAGGAGCTGTGGCGCCGGCTGGGCCACACCGGGTCGGTCGTGCACCAGGACTTCCCGGTCGCCGATCCGGCGTACGTCGTGGACGAGACCGTGACCTGTGTCGTGCAGGTCAAGGGCAAGGTCAAGGCGCGCCTGGAGATCTCCCCGTCGATCACGGACGAGGAGCTGGAGGCGCTGGCGCTGGCCGACCCGGCCGTGGTGGCGGCGCTGGACGGTGCGGGCATCCGCAAGGTGATCGTCCGGGCACCGAAGCTGGTCAACATCGTCCCGGCATGATGGCGTGGCGTACCGCGTGAGGCGCTGACCGCGCCGGGCGCGACGGTGTGGGGGTGTTCCCCTACGGGCAGGTTGAGGGTTCCGGTGGAACCCTCGACCTGCCCTTTCCGTTTACGGTGGAGGGGCCGGTACCGGCGGCCGAGACGACATCCGAGAGGCGCTCATGGACTCCGTGATCCTGATTCTGGGGTTGCTCTTCTTCGCGTTCGTGGCCCTGGGCGTGTACGTGGGCGTCAAAGCCATCGGCGCGGCGAAGCGCGGCGTGGACCGGACGGTGGCCCAGGCGCGCCGCACCGTCGAGGAGACCACGCTGCGGGCGAAGAGCTATGGGCAGACGGGCGTGGGCGGAGAGCTGGCACAGCTGCGGCTGGCACTGCGGACATCCATGCGGGCCACGCAGGAGGCGTTGCAGGCCGGAGCCGCCGAGGACGCCTCGCTCTCGGAGGCACTGGGCCTTTTCCAGCGGCTGAGTGTGCACGGCCGGGAGCTGGACGAGGATCTGAAGAAGCTGGAGCGCGAGCCCGACCGGGCGACCGTCGCCTCGCTGCTGCCGAGCCTGAAGCAGCGTACGGAGCGGATCACCCATTCCGCGGATTCGCTGCGGTGGGCCGCGCGTGACCGGGCACGGCAGTTCTCCGACGACTCGCTGGACGCGCTGAACGCACAGATCGACGTGGAGGCGGGGGCGCTCCGGCACTGGACGGTGGAGCCGGACGCACCGGGCCAGGGGCGGGGCGGCGGGCCGCAGGGCGACGCGAGCGGGCCGGACCGGGGACCGGAGCAGGAGCAGCGGCCGGGGCAGACGCGGGGGCAGGAACCGCGACCGGGGCAGGGCCGGCAGCCGGGGCAGGGGAGTGGACCGGCCGACGGCGCGGCGCGGGCGATCACGGCCCCCGATCCGCGACGGCAGACCGGATATCCATGGCAGAAGGCGCCCCGGCCCGAGACGACGAACTGACACGTTCGATGACCGGCGGTGACCGGATGCGGTCCGATGAGATCAGGAGAGATCATTCGGTCGGGGTCGGACTGCCAGGACACGGACTCGCCAGGTAACCTCCCGCTCATGTCCCGCCATGTCGCGATCGTCACCGATTCCACGGCCTACCTGCCGCCCGAGACGATGGAGCGGCACGGCATCACCGCGGTGCCGCTGACCGTCGTCCTCGGAGATCAGGCTCTGGAGGACGGTACCGAGATCTCGGCCCGTTCCCTTGCGGTGGCGCTCCAGAAGCGTCGCCCCGTCACCACGTCCCGGCCGAGTCCCGAGGTGTTCGCCACCGCGTACCGGGCGGCGGCCGAGGCGGGGGCCACCGGCATCGTCTCGCTGCATCTCTCGGCCGAGATCTCGGGCACGTACGACGCAGCCCTGCTCGCGGCGAAGGAGGCGCTGGTTCCGGTCCGTGTAGTGGACACCGGGATGGTCGCCATGGCCCTCGGATTCTGCGCCCTGGCATCCGCGGAGACGGCGGAGGCGGGCGGGAGCCTGGACGAGGCGGTCGCGGCCGCGGAGAAGCGGGCCGCGGGCACCTCGGCGTACTTCTACGTCGACACGCTGGACTACCTGCGGCGCGGTGGCCGCATCGGTGCCGCACAGGCGCTGCTGGGATCGGCTCTCGCGGTGAAGCCGCTGCTCCAGCTCGACGGCGGCCGCATCGAACTGCTGGAGAAGGTACGGACGGCCTCGAAGGCGATCGCGCGCCTGGAGGAGATCGTCGCGGAACGGGCGGGCAGCGGCCGTGTGGACATCGCCGTGCACCACCTCGCGGCCCCCGAGCGGGCGGAGCGGCTCGCCGAGCGACTGCGTGAGCGGGTGCCGGGGCTGGTCGACCTGCATGTGAGCGAGGTGGGCGCGGTGATCGGTGCGCACACCGGCCCCGGTCTGCTGGGGGCAGTCGTCTCACCGCGCTGATCGGCCGGCCGGCGAGGCGAGCGGCTGGGCAGCCGGGAGGTCGGGCGGGCGGCTCGGCAGCCGGGAGGTCGGTCGGTGGGCGGGTAGGCGGCTGGGCGCGGGATCGGTCGGGCCTGGTGACGTCCTGCGTGTTCCGAGTGGTCTGAGCGTCGTGCGTGCCTCGTGTGCTCTGTGTGCCTTGGGTGCTCTGCGTGCTCGGTGTGCTCTGCGTGCTCCGGGTGCTTTGGGCGTCACTCCGATGAGTGGTCGAGATATCCACAACTGGTCGGTTGTCCACCGGAATTAGACCTGCTCAGCGGATTCGGGTGGATGTGCCTACCGTCGTGAGGCATGGCACCCCGATCACATCGTGCAACCAGCGGAAGCGGCAGTGGCCCCGGTCGGTCCCCGGCCTCGGACGGTCGTGTCCGTAGCGGCCCCGGCACCGGACCAGGTGTCGGCGTCGGACCGGGCTCGGGCCTCGGGCCCGGTCGGCGACGGTCGTCGCGCCGTGCAGCGGACACGGTGGCTGCGGCGTCGCGACGCCGGGCGGACGCGCTGATGACGGGGGCGTACGGAGGGCGGGTCGCGCGGCCTGTGCTGGGGATTGCCCCGACTTCGGTCTCGGCGCCGGCCTCGTCTCCGGTTTCCTCTCCGGTCACGCGCCCAAGCCCAGATCCACGCCCAGGTCACGGCCCGAGCCCGAGCCCAAGTCCGGTTGGGGCTGCGGCTGGTGCTTCCATTTCTGCGAGGGGCCCGTCGCCCTCGCCCTCGCCCTCGTCCTCGTCCTCGTCCTCGTTGTCGTCCTCGGTTTCGGTTTCGGCCACCGTGCCGGATTCCGAAGAGGTGGGGCGGTGGCGGCAGAGGGTGGTTCCCGCGTTGCGGGAGCGGCTTCCGGTGTGGTTGCAGCTCAGATGTGGTCTGGAGCCGAAGACTCTTGCCGCGTTGGCCGTTGTGCTGGTCGCGGCCGGAGTTTTTGCCGCAGTGCACTTCTGGTCCGCACGCCCACAGTCCGTGCGTGCGCCCGAGCCGGTCGAGGAGGCCGCGCCCGCCCGGACGTCGCCCCTGACGGCGGACGGTGCCGGGGGGCCGGAGCCGTCGCCGGGGCCGCCACCCGGGGCGGGGCCGGGCGGACACATTGTCGTCGACGTGAGCGGAAAGGTGCGAAGCCCTGGTATCCGTCAACTGCCTTCCGGAGCAAGGGTCGCCGATGCGTTACGCGCGGCGGGCGGAGTCCGGGACGGAGCAGACCTCACCGGACTCAACCGGGCGCGGGTGCTCATGGATGGGGAGCAGATCGTGGTGGGCACCCCGCCAGGATCTTCAACTGCCGGTGGGGCGGCCGGCATCGCGACGGGCAGCGGCGGGAGCGCTGCGACCGGTCCGGTCAGCCTCAACACCGCGACCGTCGAACAGTTGGACACACTGCCGGGTGTCGGCCCGGTTCTGGCCCAGCACATCGTCGACTACCGCACACAGCACGGCGGCTTCCGCTCCGTCGATGAACTGCGTGAGGTCAACGGGATCGGTGACCGCAGGTTCGCCGACCTCCGGCCATTGGTGGGGCCATGAGCCACCTGGACGTCCATGCGGCGTCCGGCGGTCGACTCGGCGCCTCCGAACCGCGGCAGGAGGGTCCGGCCGATCTTCGACTGGTCCCGCCTGCCATGGCGGCCTGGGCCGGAGCGGCACTGGCGCTGAGTGCGCCAGGGTGGTGGACGACGGTGGGTGTGATCCTCTGCGTGGGTGCGGCCATGGTGCTCCTGGCCATGTCGGGGGCGTCCGGAACCCGTGTGCTGCGCAGAGAGGCAGCCGGTGCCCCACCAGACAGGCCTTCCTCTGATGCCGATGCCGATGCCGATGCCGATGCCGACGCCGACGCCGACGCCGGAGCCGATTCCGGAGCCGATTCCGGTGCCGGTGCCGGTGCGAACGCCGATGCCCATGCCCATGTTGATGCGGACGAGGACGGGGAGGCGGGCGCCGACACTGCGGACAGGGCTGCGGCAGACGGGCGGCGACGGCGGTGGTGGTCGCGGGCCACGGCTATCGCCACCGCTGCGGCGTTGCTCTGTGCGGCGGCCGGGGCAGCGGCGGCCGGATTGCACAGCGCGGATGTACGGCAGGGGCCGGTCCACGAGCTGGCAGAGCGGTTCGCGACGGTCGAGGCGGAGCTCACGGTGACGTCCGATGCCCGGCGGACCACGCCCCGGGTGCGGGGCGACCACAGCACACCCGTCGCCCTCCTCATGGATGCCGAGATCACCCGGCTGACCGGTCCCGACGGTGCGGTCACCGGGCTGAGTACACCAGTGCTGCTGATCGTCTCGCCCGGCGGATCGATGGGACCGTGGCAGCAGTTGCTCCCCTCCACACACCTGCGTGTCGGCGGCCGGCTGTCACCGCCAATGCATGACGGAGAGCGCAGTGCCGCCGTCCTGCGCCCCGTGGGCAAGGGACCGCCTCGCGTCATCGGGCCTCCCTCCGTCCTCCAGCGCACGGCAGGCACGCTGCGCGGCGGGCTGCGACAGGCGACCGAGCGGCTCGATCCCGACGCAAGGGCCCTGCTGCCGGGCCTGGTGGTCGGCGACACCTCACGGATCACCCCCGAGCTGCAGGAGGCGTTCAAGGCCGCCGATCTCACCCACCTGATGGCCGTCTCCGGCTCCAACCTGGCGATCCTGCTCGTCCTCCTCATCGGACCGCCAGGCATGGCGCTGCGCGCCGAACGTCGCGGGCTGGCACCCCGGTTGGGCATTTCGCTGCGGCTCACGGCGCTGCTCGGCGGCGGGCTCACGCTGGCCTTCGTCATCGTCTGCCGACCCGAACCGAGCGTTCTGCGTGCGGCGGCGTGCGGGCTGATCACCCTGCTGGCCATTGGTACGGGGCGCCGGAGATCACTGATCCCGGCGCTGGCGGCCGCAGTTCTGTTGCTGATTCTCTACGACCCGTGGATGGCGCGCAGGTACGGATTCATCCTCTCCGTGCTGGCCACCGGCGCCCTGCTGACCATCGCCCCGAAGTGGAGCGATGCGCTGCAACGGCGCGGAGTTCCGGCCAGACTCGCCGAGGCGCTGGCCGCGGCGGCCGCCGCGCAGGTGGTGTGCGCGCCGGTGGTCGTGCTGCTCGCCTCGCGGGTAAGCCTGGTGGCGATCCCGTGCAATCTGCTGGCCGAGACGGCGGTGCCGCCGGCCACGATCCTCGGGTTCGCCGCGCTCGCCCTGGCGCCGGTGGCCATGCCGGTGGCGGAGTTGCTCGCTCGGCTCGCGGGGTGGCCTGCCGGTTGGATCGCTTCGGTGGCCCGCACCGGGGCGGCCATGCCCGGGGCGGAGATCGACTGGCCCGACGGCGGGAAGGGCGCGGTGCTGCTCACCGCGCTGACCGCCCTGGCGGTGCTCCTCGCCCGCCGGATACTGCTCCGCCCCTGGGCCTGTTCGGCTGCCGCGCTGCTGCTGGTTCTCGCGGTGCTGCGTCCGGCGCCGCTCACCCGGATACTGACCGGATGGCCGCCGCCGGGCTGGGCGTTCGCGATGTGCGATGTGGGGCAGGGGGACGCCCTGGTGCTGGCGGCGGGGGACGGTGCGGGGGTGGTCGTCGATGCCGGCCCCGATCCTTCACTCGTCGACCGGTGCCTTGGTGATCTCGGCATCACCGAGGTGCCGTTCCTGGTCCTCACGCACTTTCACGCCGACCATGTGCGGGGCCTGCCAGGGGTGTTGCGGGGCAGGGCGGTGGGTGCGATCGAGACGACGAGCCTGGACGAACCGCCGGACCAGGCCGCGTTCGTACGGAGGACGGCGGCCGAATCACACGTCCCCCTGGTCCGGGCCGTCCTGGGGGAGCACCGCCGGATCGGGGCGCTCGACTGGCGGGTCCTCTGGTCGGCGAGCGCCACGGGGCCCGGCGGAATACCGGCGGGCCCGGGTGCCGGTCCCGTACCGCTGGAGCCGAACGACGCCAGCGTCACCCTGTACGTCCGGGCCGGAGGGCTGACCTTGTTGCTGCTGGGGGACCTCGAACCGCAGGCCCAGCAGGGGGTGCTGCGCAGATATCCCGCGCTGCCGAGGGTGGATGTGCTCAAGGTCGCGCATCACGGCTCCGCCCATCAGGACCCGGCGCTGCTGCGCAGCACGCACCCGAGGCTCGCCCTGGTGAGCGTGGGAAGGCACAACCCGTACGGCCATCCGGCGCCGCGTACCGTCGATGCGCTCAGGGCGGGCGGCGCCGTGGTGCTGCGTACGGACACCGATGGCGCGATCGCCGTGACGGGTGCCGGGCCGGGGCTGCGGGCGGTGGGCCGGTCGTGACGATCAACCCCACAACCGCGCGGCTCCGGCGGTCCCACAACCGCGCGGCTCCACCGGTTCTACGGCAGCGCGGCTCCGTCGGTCCCACAACCGCGCGGCTCCGGCGGCCCTACGGCAGCGCGGCTCCGGCGGTCCCACGACAGCGCGGTTCCGTCGGTTCCCGCAGCCGCGCGGCTCCACCGGTTCTACGACAGTGCGGCTCCGTTGGCCCCACGACCGCGCGGCTCCGCCAGCTCTACGACAGCGCTGCTCTGCCAGTTCTCCGACCGCACGGATTCGCCGGCCTCATGGCCACCGTTCCCGGCGGCGCCGGTGATACCAATTCGGACCTTCGGTAACACCTCCACCCAAGCCACTTCAAGCCATTCCGAGCTGCGCTGTTTGCCTCGAACGGCACAATGGTGATCGAATGCATGCTCGTCGGTGGGCCGCTGCTCCGACAGAGACGTCCAGCCGCCGGGCCCCAAGGTGAATCGTCCCCCGGGGGAAGGTGGAACATGTTCGGTCGTTGGCTGAACGGCAGGCGAGCGGCGGGATCGGCGCAGGGCAACGCCCTGGCCGGGCTGGAGATGCCGCGCACTGCCGGACTGCTCAGTTGCCGGGTGCTCGACCCGGTCAACGAGGTCGTGCCGCTGGCCGAGTTCGTGGTCACGGACAGCGCGGGCCGCAAGGTCTTCGGCGGTGAGACCGACCCGTTCGGCAACGTCCTCGCCACCGTCCCGGCCGGTGAGTACCGGCTCGCCGTCACGGCCGAGGGCTTCACCCCGTTCCACGCGTCGGCCACGGTCGGCGAGGGCGGTCACGCGAGCCTGGGCGATGTGACCCTGCAGCTGTCCGCGCCTCCGCAGCTCCCCGCGCCGGGGGAGTGGGAGGTCGAGCCGATGCACTCGCAGATCGGTTTCACGGCCCGGCACATCGGTCTGGCGCGCATCCACGGCCGGTTCAACAACTTCGCGGGGGCCGTGCGGATCGCCGACCGCATGGAGGACTCGGCCATGCACGTGATCATCGACGCCGCGTCGATCGACACGAATGTCCAGATGCGGGACAACCACCTGCGCTCCAGCGACTTCCTCGACGTCGGGCGCTATCCGACGATGGAGTTCTACAGCGAGCGCTTCGTCCACCGGGGCGGCACCCGCTGGGGCGTGACCGGTGCGCTCACCCTGCACGGCGTCAGTCGCACAGTCACCCTGGACACCCAGTACCTCGGCCTGGGCAACGGCCTTGAGGGCGAGACCCGGGCAGCCTGCCGGGCCACCACGGAATTGCACCGTGAGGACTTCACCCTCACCTGGCAGACCATGCTCGCCCGCGGCATCGCGGCCGTGGGCTCCAGCATCTCGATCGACCTGGACATCCAGATCGTCCCCAAGACCTGAGCCGCGGGCGCCCCGTCAGGGCGCTTCGAGCCACCCCTCGTACTCCGCGGCGAAGGCATCCAGCGCCGACGAGTCCAGCCGCCCGGACGGGTCCTCCACGACCACCAGCCACTGGGCGTCCTCGGCGTCGTCCTCGCCGGCCAGCGCGTCGCGTACGAGCTGGGGCTCCTCGGCGACCCCGAACCGGTCGGCGAGCTCCCCGGCCACCTCCTCCGCGGCATCGCGGTCGGGCAGCACCAGCACATGTCTCACATCACTCACCGGCCCATTCTCCCGCACCGCGGCGTCCCGGCCCCGGCCCGGTGGACAGGGCGGCCGGGGACGTCATCGGGGGCTGTCGGTGGTGCATGGGATGCTGGACGGCGATGGCCACCAGAAGGAATTCCACCGACGACCCGCTCGCCCCCCTCACGCTCGCCGTGGGCCAGGAGGACCTGCTCCTCGACCGCGCCGTGCAGCAGGTGGTGGCGGCCGCCCGGGCCTCCGACCCCGACACGGATGTCCGCGACCTCACCTCCGACCAGCTCCAGCCCGGCACCCTTGCCGAGCTGACGAGTCCGTCGCTGTTCGCCGAGCGCAAAGTGGTGATCGTGCGCAATGCGCAGGACCTCTCCGCCGACACGGTCAAGGACGTCAAGGCGTATCTCGGCGACCCGGTCGAGGAGATCACCCTCGTCCTCCTGCACGCGGGCGGCGCCAAGGGCAAGGGCCTGCTGGACGCGGCGCGCAAGGCGGGTGCGCGGGAAGTCGCCTGCCCGAAGACCACCAAACCGGCCGAGCGGCTCTCATTCGTCCGGTCCGAGTTCCGGGCGCTGGGGCGTTCGGCGACGCCAGAGGCGTGCCAGGCGCTGGTCGACTCCATCGGCAGCGATCTGCGGGAGCTGGCGAGCGCGGCCTCGCAGCTCGTCGCGGATGTCGAGGGCACCATCGACGAGGCGGTGGTCGCCCGTTACTACACGGGCCGGGCCGAGGCGTCGAGCTTCACGGTCGCCGACCGTGCGGTGGAGGGCCGGGCGGCGGAGGCGCTGGAGGCGTTGCGCTGGTCGCTGTCGACCGGGGTGGCGCCGGTGCTGATCACGAGTGCGCTGGCGCAGGGCGTACGGGCGATCGGCAAGCTGTCCTCGGCCCGTGGCGGCCGGCCCGCCGATCTCGCCCGTGAGCTGGGCATGCCGCCGTGGAAGATCGACCGGGTGCGGCAGCAGATGCGTGGCTGGACGCCGGACGGGGTGGCCGTCGCACTGCGGGCGGTCGCGGAGGCGGACGCGGGCGTCAAGGGCGGTGGCGACGACCCGGAGTACGCCCTGGAGAAGGCCGTGGTCGCGGTGGCACGGGCGGCGCGGTCGGGACGGTGAGCCCGGGTCGGGACGACAGGGCGGCCGGTGCCCGCCTCGTCGCTGAGCGCCGTCCTGCTTGTCCTTGAGCGCTGAGTCGCCTCGTCGCTGAGCGCCGTCCTGCTCGTTCTTGAGCGCTGAGTCGCCTCGTCGTTGAACGCTGCCCCGCTCGTCCCTGCACGCCGACCCGCCGCGTCGCTGAACGGCGCCCCGCCCTGCCCCTGAGCCCTGACCCGCCC
>NZ_JBCEWQ010000140.1:0-22775 GCF_038448545.1 Streptomyces sp. CLV115 | reverse complement strand
CCCCCCCCGCCCCCCCCCCCCCCCCCCCCCCACCGGGTACGTCCGCGGTCGCGTCGTCCAGGACGGCCCGAATCCGGTCCAGGCCGAGACCGAGCTCGCGGTAGACGACGATGCGGTGCAGGCGCTCCAGGTCACCGGCGGTGTAGAGCCGGTATCCGGCAGGCGTGCGCAGCGACGGCCGCGCGAGACCGATCTCGTCCCAGTGGTGCAGCGCGCGGACCGTCACGCCCAGGCGGGTCGAGACCTGACCGACGGGCAGCCCGTCGGCGTCAGTGGCATCAGGCATGCTCCTGATTGTCGTCGCGACCGGCATTGTCGCCGCGACCGGCGTCCGGTGGGGTGATCCCGATGGCTTCAAGGTTCCGCGCTTCCTGACTGGCCGGATCGAAGGGCTTCGCCGCAGTGAGAACGATCCGTGCGTTCTCAGGGGTGACCACCTCCACATCGCGGGTGTTCCAGGGGGTGTCCCGCGGACCGTCGACCGAGCCGGGGCGCAGCGCACGGCAGGCGTCCACCAGGGAATCGACCTGGCTGAGCACGCACGAGAAACTGAAGCTCATCGCCGGCGCCTGCTCCGGAACGCTCTCCGCCGTGACGAGGAGTACGTCCTGGAACGCCCATCGGCGCAGATGCACCAGCGTGCCGGGGATGCTGAACAGCTCGAAGAACCCGAGCCCACGAGTCCAGAAGTCCACCGACGCCGCCAGGTCGGTCGTGGGGATCGTCGCGAAAGCGGGCATTCCGTAG
Source organism: Streptomyces sp. CLV115 (assembly GCF_038448545.1). Taxonomy (NCBI): domain Bacteria; kingdom Bacillati; phylum Actinomycetota; class Actinomycetes; order Kitasatosporales; family Streptomycetaceae; genus Streptomyces; species Streptomyces sp. CLV115. Next base: position 22,028 of record NZ_JBCEWQ010000140.1, on the reverse strand, counting down.
ATGCCGCGGAACAGCTCCGGCGGAACCGCATCCGGGCCGGGAGTGGGTACGGGACTCATTTCGAACGCGTTGTAGTAGTCGCTCATGCACCTCACCTTCCGGCCTCACGCAACGTGAGGGTCAAGCCGAATTCCGGGGTGCCCGCGTCGGCTCGACTTCCACCGTGCCGCGCCGGACCCGAAGCGCGAGGGCCCGGACGACGAGCGGGCCGCCGTGCTCCGCCCCAGATGCCCTGGTCCGGGGCGCGGGCGCCGCTCGTATGCTCGGGTTCATGACCGATCCTCAGCGCGGACGTCCGACGACCAATTCCATGCGGCGTGCCCTCAAGCGGGCCCGTGACGGTGTCGCTCTCGATGTGGCCGAGGCAGCCGTACTGCTCCAGGCGCGGGGCGAGGACCTGACCGACCTCGCCGCCTCGGCGGCCCGGGTGCGGGACGCCGGGCTCGACGCCGCGGGGCGGCCGGGGGTGATCACGTACTCGCGCAAGGTCTTCATCCCGCTGACCCGGCTCTGCCGCGACAAGTGCCACTACTGCACCTTCGTCACCGTCCCCGGCAAGCTCCGGCGGGCCGGGCACGGGATGTTCCTGTCGCCGGACGAGGTGCTGGACATCGCCCGCGAGGGCGCCGCCATGGGGTGCAAGGAGGCGCTGTTCACGCTCGGCGACCGGCCGGAGGACCGGTGGCCCGAGGCGCGGGAGTGGCTGGAGGCCGAGGGGTACGACGACACCCTCGCGTACGTACGCGCCATGGCGATCCGGGTCCTTGAGGAGACCGGGCTGCTGCCGCACCTGAACCCGGGCGTCATGACCTGGACCGACCTTCAGCGGCTCAAGCCCGTCGCCCCCTCCATGGGGATGATGCTGGAGACGACGGCCACCCGCCTGTGGTCCGAGCCGGGCGGCCCGCACCACGGTTCCCCGGACAAGGAACCGGCCGTGCGACTGCGGGTGCTGGAGGACGCGGGGCGGTCCAACGTCCCGTTCACCACCGGCATCCTGATCGGCATCGGGGAGTCGTACGAGGAGCGCGCCGACTCGCTCTTCGAGCTGCGCAAGACCGCCCGTGCCTACCACGGCATCCAGGAAGTCATCGTCCAGAACTTCCGCGCCAAGCCGGACACCGCGATGCGCGCCATGCCGGACGCCGAGCTGGAGGAGCTGGCCGCCGCCATCGCCGTGGCCCGGCACATCCTCGGCCCGTCCGCCCGCATCCAGGCACCGCCGAACCTCGTCGACGCCGAGTACGCGATGATCATCGGCGCCGGGATCGACGACTGGGGCGGGATCTCGCCGCTCACGCCCGACCATGTGAACCCCGAGCGGCCCTGGCCGCACATCGACGAACTCGCGGCGCGGACCGCCGAGTCCGGCTTCACGCTGCAGGAACGGCTCACCATCTACCCGGAGTTCATCCGGCGCGGCGAGCCGTGGCTCGACCCCCGGCTCCTCCCGCACGTCCGCGCCCTCGCCGATCCGGAGACGGGGCTCGCGAAGGAGGGCGCGATCCCCACCGGGCTGCCCTGGCAGGAGCCCGACGAGGGGTTCGGCGCCACCGGCCGCACCGATCTGCACCGCACCATCGACACCGAGGGCCGCACCGGCGACCGCCGCGAGGACTTCGACGAGGTGTACGGGGACTGGGAGGCGCTGCGCGAGGCCGCCGCGCCCGGCATGGTGCCCTCCCGGATCGACGGCGATGTGCGCGAGGCGCTCGGCCGGGCCGCCGACGATCCGACGAAGCTCACCGACGAGCAGGCACTCGCCCTGCTCCACGCGGACGGGCCGGCGCTCGACGAGCTGTGCCGGATCGCGGACACGCTGCGCCGCGACGTGGTCGGCGACGACGTCACCTACATCGTCACCAGGAACATCAACTTCACCAATGTCTGCTACACCGGCTGCCGGTTCTGCGCCTTCGCCCAGCGGCGCACCGACGCCGACGCGTACACCCTCTCCCTGGACCAGGTCGCGGACCGTGCCGCGCAGGCGTGGGACGTCGGCGCGGTCGAGGTCTGCATGCAGGGCGGCATCCACCCGGACCTGCCCGGCACCGCCTACTTCGACATCGCGAAGGCGGTACGCGAACGCGTGCCCGGCATGCATGTGCACGCCTTCTCGCCGATGGAGGTCGTCAACGGCGCCACCCGCACCGGGATGTCCATCCGGGACTGGCTGATCGCGGCGAAGGAGGCCGGGCTCGGCTCGATCCCCGGCACGGCGGCCGAGATCCTTGACGACGAGGTCCGCTGGGTCCTCACCAAGGGCAAGCTGCCCACGGCGACCTGGCTGGAGGTCATCAGGACCGCCCACGAGGTGGGCCTGCGCTCCTCCTCGACGATGATGTACGGGCACGTCGACCAGCCGCGCCACTGGCTCGGTCATCTGCGGACGCTGGCCCGGCTCCAGCAGGAGACCGGCGGCTTCACGGAGTTCGTGACCCTGCCGTTCATCCACACCAACGCACCGGTCTACCTCGCGGGCATCGCCCGCCCCGGCCCGACCGACCGCGACAACCGGGCCGTCACGGCCATGGCCCGGCTGCTGCTCCACCCGCACATCACCAACATCCAGACCAGCTGGGTCAAGCTCGGCACGGAGGGTGCGGCCGAGATGCTGCGCTCGGGCGCCAACGACCTGGGCGGCACGCTGATGGAGGAGACCATCTCGCGGATGGCCGGGTCGGGTTACGGCTCGTACCGCTCCATCCAGGACCTCATCGCCATCGCGGAGCTCGCCGGGCGCCCGGCGAAGCCGCGTACGACGCTGTACGGGGAGGTCCCCGAGGAGCGGGTGGCGGCGGCGGTGGCGTCCGACGGGCACCTTCCGGAGCTGCTGCCGGTGCTGCCGGACTGAGGAGCGCGTCCCCGCCCGGCCGGCCGGCTTGCCGCGTCCCCCAGCCCGGCCCGGCCGGCTCTCCGTTTCCCCCGTCCGGCCCGGCCGGCTCTTCCGTCACTTCCGCCAGAACAGGTGGTGGGTCACGCCGCTCGGGCTGGGCACGACGTCGAGGTGGAAGCGGTCGCGCAGCTCGTCGGGGGACTCCCAGAGCCGCACCCCGGAGCCGAGCTTCACCGGGGAGACCGCCACGTGCAGGGTGTCGACGAGGCCGGCGTCGAGGAACTCCCGGATGGTGGTGGCCCCGCCGCCGAGCCGGACGTCCTTGCCGCGCGCCGCTTCCCGCGCCCGTTCGAGGACCGTGGCCGGGTCGGCGTCGACGAAGTGGAACGTGGTGTCGGAGAGCGTGAACGAGGGCCGCTCGTGGTGGGTCATCACGAACACCGGGGTGTGGAACGGGGGCTCGTCGCCCCACCAGCCGAGCCAGTCGTGGTCGGTCCAGGGCCCGCGCTGGGGGCCGAACTTGTTGCGGCCCATGATCTCGGCGCCGATGTTGTGCGCGAAGTCCCGCGTGAAGTAGTCGTCCAGGCCCCGGCTGCCGCCGGGCTCGGTACGGTTGGGCCAGCTCGCCGTGGCGCCGGCCCAGGCCATCATCGTCCCGGGGTCGGCGTGTCCGAAGGGGCGTTCCAGGCTCTGGTTCTCGCCGGCGCCGAATCCATCACTGGAGACGGTGAAGTTCTGGACCTTCAGCAGCTGAGTCACGTGTTTCTCCCGCGCTTTCGGTGTTCGGTCGGTGATCCGGTCATGGTGACTGCCCTGAGCGGGCAAACTCATCGCCGACACTCGTCGAATCCGGTCATCCGGCGATCACCGAGCGGTCGACGGGCGGTCAACAGGCGGTCGGCAGACGTTCCACCTCGCTGGAAAGTGGTCCCTGGCCAGTCAAAAACGACCTGCGGGACGTCCGCCCACATACCCACGCGTACCTGTTTCCGCTCTCTCTACCGACCGTTCCCGTTCGATTACAGTGCTGCGCAGTCGCAGACGGGCCGGCCTGCCGGCCGACGGGGGAGGGGCACGGTGAGCACAGGGACCACGGCTGTGTGGGGCCGTGCCGAGCAGCAGGACTTCCGCAGCCGGGTGCGTGGCGCGCTGCTGGGCGGGGCCATCGGTGACGCGCTGGGGGCGGGGGTCGACGGGCTCACGCTCGAAGAGATCCGCGAGGCCCACGGCGCCGACGCGGTGACCGACCTCGTACCCGCGTACGGTGGACGCGGCACCGTCACCGCCCTCACCCAGCTCACCCTGTTCACCGTCGACGGGCTGATCCGCGCCCAGGTCCGCCGCGACACCGGGGCCTGGCACCCGCCCACCGACGTGCACCGGGCCCATCTGCGGTGGGCGGCCACCCAGCACGACTGGGGGCCCGACGAACGCCGCGCGGACAACGGCTGGCTGGCCCAGCAGGAGTGGCTCTACGCCCGTCGCGGCCCGGCCCGGGAATGCCTGACGGGGTTCGGCGACACCACCATGGGCACCCTCGACCAGCCCAAGAACCCCCAGGCACGGGACTCGTCCGCGCTCACCCGGTCCGTACCGTTCGGGCTGCTCGTCGGCTGGGAACCCCAGCTCGTCCTCCAGCTCGCCGTCGAGTGCGCCGCCCAGACCCACGGCCACCCCACCGCCCTGCTCTCCGCGGGCGCCCTCGCCGTCATGGTGCACGGACTGGCACGGGGCGAGACCCTGGACGGCTCCGTCCAGCACGCGCTGGCCCTGCTCGCGGAGCGCCCGGGGCACGAACCGGTCACCGAGGCGCTGAAGCAGGCCCTCGGCACGGTGCGCCAGGGCATCCCGGGGCCCGCCCTGATCGAGTCGCTGGGGGCCACGGACGCGGCGGAGGAGGTCCTTGCCGTCGCCTTGTACTGCGCGCTGGTCGGTGAGGACATACGCCACGGGCTGCGGCTGGCCGTCAACCACGGCGGGCCCTCCCGGGCCACCGGGGCCCTGTGCGGGGCGCTGCTCGGCGCGCTGCACGGCGAGACGGCGCTGCCGCCCGCCTGGCTGGCCGAACTGGAGGGCCGGCCGACGGTGCTGGAGCTCGCGGACGACTTCGCCATGGAGATGACGCAGGGGCCGGCCCTGCACAGCCCGTCCGCCGCCGCACCGGGCTGGCTGGCCCGCTACCCGCGCGCCTGAGGCGAGGGGAGCGTACGGGCGGGCGGGGTGCGGTCCACCCGCCCGTACGGCCTCGCGTGCCGGTCAGTCCTTCGCGCCCTCGGTGAGGCCGGTGTCCGCGGGGCCGGGCTGCGTCGGCACACCCGCGTCGGCCGCAGCCCCACCGACGTAACCGCCCCCGCCGCCCCCGTAACCGTCGCCGTCGCCGTCCGAGTTGATCTGCTCGATGATCGCGTCGCGCTCGGGGGTGTCCTCCGGCTTGATGAAGCCGATCACGATGTAGAGGACCAGCGAGATCGCCAGCGGCAGGGCCACCTGGTACTGGAGCGCGACGTCCGTCTTCACCGAACCGTCGAAGTCGTAGTTGGTGAAGTAGAACGCCAGCAGCCCCGCCGCCCAGCTGGTGAGCGCAGCCGTCGGGCCGGACCTGCGGAAGCCGCGCAGCAGGCCGAGCATGAACGGGATCGCGATCGGGCCCATCAGACCGGCGACCCACTTGATGACGACCGAGATGATGTCCTTGAACGTCGGTGAGTTGATCTGGGTGGCGAGCGCCATCGACAGGGCGAGGAAGCCGAGCGTCGAAAGCCGCGCCGCCAGCAGACCGGCCCGGCTGCCCCACTCACGTGCCGACTTGGACAGGACCGGGGCGATGTCCCGGGTGAAGACCGCCGAGATGGCGTTGGCGTCCGAGGAGCACATGGCCATCGTGTGCGAGAAGAACCCGACGACGACCAGCCCCAACAGCCCGTGCGGCAGCAGCTGTTCGGTCATCAGGGCGTAGCTGTCCGAGGCGTCCGGCTTCTGCGCGTGCACCAGCAGCGGGGCGCACCACATCGGGAAGAACAGCACCGTCGGCCAGACCAGCCACAGCACGGCGGAGAGCCGGGCCGAGCGCTTCGCGGCCGCGGCGGACTCCGTGGCCATGTAGCGCTGCGCCTGGTTCCACATGCCGCCGTTGTACTCGAAGGTCTTGATGAAGAGATACGCCAGCAGGAAGGTCACGGTGTACGGGCCGGCCGTCGGGTTAGTGTGCCCCTCGGGCAGCTTGTCCCAGACGGTCCACAGGGTGCTGAAGCCGTCGAGCTCGCCCATGGCGGTCACGAGCATCGCGACGCCGGCGAGCAGCTGGATGATGAACTGGCCCAGCTCCGTGAGCGCGTCCGCCCAGAGGCCGCCGACCGTGCAGTAGACGGCGGTGATGCAGCCGGTGATGAAGATGCCCTGGGTGATCGAGATGCCGGTGAAGACGGAGAGCAGGGTGGCGATGGCCGCCCACTTGGCGCCGACGTCCACGATCTTCAGCAGCAGCCCGGACCAGGCGAGCGCCTGCTGCGTCTGGATGTTGTAGCGGTTCTTCAGGTATTCGAGCGGGGAGGCGACATGCAGCCGCGAGCGCAGCCGGTTGAGCCGGGGAGCGAAGAGCTGGGCGCCGATGCCGATGCCGATGGCGATCGGCAGCGACCAGGTGACGAAGGACGTCACGCCGTACTGGTAGGCGATACCGGCGTAACCGGTGAACATCACCGCGCTGTAGCCGGACATGTGGTGCGAGATTCCGGAGAGCCACCACGGCATCCTGCCGCCCGCGGTGAAGAAGTCACTGACGTTGTCCACGCGCTTGTGGGACCAGAGCCCGATCGCGACCATCACACCGAAGTAGCCGATGAGCACGACCCAGTCGAGACTGTTCATGTGCCCCCTCCTGGGGTCCGCCTTGTGAACGGGGAACGCACTTCGCCAGTACGGCCGTTCAGCGGGGCCCCGTGCGGGAGCGGGGACATCGGGGATTGAACCGCCTGCCCGGTACCCCGGTCAAGGTATGCGCGGTCAGGGATGTGAACGCAGATCAGCGATTCGAACGATTTTGCTCGCTCTTGACTTGCGCGATCGTTGTCGCCGACGTGACGGCGGACACACGATGAGCGGGCACTTCGTCAGGTTGCGCAGAGAGTGCTGCGCAGAGGGCGTCGCGCAGGGACCGCTGCGCAGGGCTCGCTGTGCAGGGCTCGCTGTGTGGAGAACGCATTGCGGAGAACGCATTGTGGAGAACGAGGAACGCCGCACGGGATGCGGGTCCCGTGCGGCGGAGAAAGGAGGCTCATCGCATCGGTCGGCCATCGCATCAGGCGCCTGCTGCACAGGTCGCCTACCGCATCAGCTCGCCCGCGTTGACCAGGAGCGACTGTCCGGTGATCGCCCGCGCCCGGTCCGAGGCCAGGAAGGTGACGGCGTCGGCGACATCGCCGTCGGTGGCCGGTTCCGGGAGCGCCATGCGTTCGGTGAGCCTGCCCAGCACCTCGTCCTCGGGCACCCCCTCGCTGTGCGCCGTGAACCGTACGAACGCCTGCACCGGCGGTCCCCACATCCAGCCCGGCAGCACGGTGTTCACCCTGATCCGGTGCGGGCCCAGCTCCTGTGCCATGGAGTACATGGCCGAGGTGAGCGCCCCCTTCGAGGCCGCGTACGCCGCCTGCCGGACCTGGGTCGGCGCGGCCACCGAGGACTGCGTACCGATGATCACGACCGAGCCGCCGCGCTCCTTGAGGGCGGGCAGGCAGGCGCGGGTCATCCGCAGCGTGCCGAGCAGATTGACGTCGATGACCGACTGCCAGGTGGCGAAGTCGGCGTCCTCGATCCCGCCGAAGTAGCTGTCCCAGGCGGCGACATGGACCACCGCGTCGATCCGCCCGAACCGCTCCAGCGCCAGCGCGGCGAGCGCCTCGCACTGCGCCTCGTCGGTGATGTCGGTGGCCAGCCGGGCGGTGTGCCGTCCGTCCGGGTCGATCTCGGCCGCCGACTTGGCGAGATTCGCGGCGGTACGCGCCCCGAGCACCGCGTCTCCTCCGTCCCGCACGACCGCTGCCGCGACCCGGTGCCCGAGCCCGGCGCCCACCCCGGACACGATGACGGTCTTCCCCGCTAACAACATCGGTGGCCTCCCGGCTCTGGCAGAACGTCTGACGGGGCGTCAGAGTAGGACGCCGCTGCGGAGTACGGAAGGGGAACGGCATGAGCGACGAGACGCGGAGCGACACCTACGCCGAACTGGCCGCGCTGGGGCCGTACGGTGTCCATCCCGGCCACGCGCTGATCACCATGGTGGAACCGCACCCGGGCCATGAGTACGGGTACAACCGCTGGTACGAGGACGACCACTACTACGCGGGCGCGATGGCGATGCCCTGGATGTTCTCCGGGCGCCGCTGGGTGGCCACCCGGGAGCTCCAGGAAATGCGCTACCCGGAGGCATCGGCGGTCGCGCAGCCCGTCACGGCCGGCTGCTACCTGTCGACGTACTGGGTGACGGACGGGCGCTACGACGACCACATGAAGTGGACCGTGGGCATCAACAAGCGGCTCAACCGGGACGGCCGGGTCCACCAGGCCCGGACCCATGTGTTCACCGCGTTCCAGGACCACGAGGCGACGGTCTACCGGGACGGTGCGGCGGGGCCCCGGGACTTCCACGCCCTGGACCACCCCTACCGGGGGCTGGTCCTCGAAGTGATCGACGCGGAAGGGGCCGGGGCGCGGAGCGAGTTGCTGGAGTGGCTGCGATCGCGGCAGCTGCCGAAGCGGCTGGCCGGCTCGCCCGCTGCGATGGTGACCGTCTTCCGGCCCACGCCGCTGCCGGGCGACCGGATGAGTTATGTGAAGCAGGTCGAGGGCGTCGACACCCGGCTGACCCTGTTGTGGTTCCTCCAGGAGGACCCGAGGGAGTGCTGGAACGAGCACTTCACCGGGCTCGACGCGGCAGTCGCGGAATCCGGCCTGGGGCGGGTGGAGCTGGTGGCGCCGTTCATCCCGACGGTGCCGGGGACCGACCTGTACGTGGATCAGCTGCGCTGAGCGGCTTCACCGGGCGGTACCGGTCGCCCGGCCTCCCGTCGGGTCGTGCATCGAGCCCCCTCGGCCAGGACGGCGGACCAGTCGAGAGGGCTGACGGCAGCACCGGATCCGGCGCCGCGATGCGAACGGGAAATCATCGGTCAGGCGTTGACCGCATCCTTGCCGACATCACGCACGAAGGCGTTCCAGGCGGCGGGGACGAACGTGATCGAGGGGCCCTCGGGGGCCTTCGAGTCACGCACCGCAATTGCCTGGGTGAGAGGGGACTTGACTTCGACGCAGGCGCCGTTGCCCCCGGAATACGAGGACTTCGTCCACTTGTCCGTAGCACCCTGACGAATGGCCATGTTCACTCCGGTTCAAAGAGTCGCGTGAATGACACCAACAGCGTTCCGGTTGGTGTGATCGACGCTACTCGCCAAGCTCCTTGCAGGAAGGGGCCGTTCACTCGACCGAGTGGTATATACCAGGTAGATCTTCCACCCGGGAGGGATGGCGGTGTACCTTACCGCCACCCCTCCCGTAACATCGCTTCATTTTCCGCATTCCGGACCTTACGGGCCGTGCGGTGGTCGGCGTTCAGTCGATGCCGGGCCGGGTGTAGTCCTTCATGATCTCGGTGATGAAGTGCCGGGTCTGCTCCACATTCAGCGCCTGCGCCCGAAGATGCTCGTACATGACGCTGTACCGCTGAACGTCATTGGCTTTCTCCAGATAGAGATCGCTGGTGACGCCCTCGATGTAGACGACGCTGGAATCGGCGGCGTCCGGGAATTCCAGAATGGCGTACTGCCCGTTGATACCGGGGTGCGCGCCCATGTCGAACGGCAGTACCTGAACGGTGACGTGCGGCAGCTGGGAGAGCTCGATGAGTTGCTCCAGCTGCTCGATCATCACCTGCTTGCTGCCGACCGTCCGGCGCAGCGCGGACTCGTCGATGACCGCCCACAGCCGCAGCGGATGCTCGGGGTCGGTGATCCGGTCCTGGCGGCGGGCCCGGACGCTGACGCGCTTGTCGATGTCGTTCGGCGGGGCCTCCGGCAGCGCTCCGTTGATCAGCGCCTCGGCGTAACTCCGCGTCTGCAACAACCCCGGGACCACCTGGGGTTCGTACACCCGCAGCGATTCGGCGTCGGTCTCCAGACCGATGTAGACGCTGTACGGGATGTCGCCGAACGCGTGCCACCAGCCCTGCTGGCGCGAGTCCTTGGCCATCTGCATGAGCGAGTCGACGATCCGGACGTCCTCGACCTCGTACACCCCGCAGAGGTCGCGGACATCGCGCTGGCTGATGGAACGGCGGCCGTTCTCCAGGCGGCTGATCTTCGACTGCGAGACCAGCAGTCGCTCCGCCACCTCCTCGGCCGTCATGCCCTTGAGCTCGCGCAGTCGGCGCAATTCCTGGCCCAGCCGGCGTCGTCTGACGGTGGGATTGACGTTGGTCGGCACGGAAACGGCACCTCCGGCTATGTAGCTGTGCGTATCTACTGCTCAGCAGATTGCCACCCCCGGCCCCGGCCGCGCTGGGAAATGGCCACAAGCAAGCGCGCGCGGGGCAGCCATGATCGTGGCTGCCCCGCGCTCGGTGCGGCTCCCGAACCGGGTCTTGGGGACGACGGTGCGGCGGTATTCGGTTGGTGCTGCCGTGCGGTGCTCAAGGTGTTGACGCGCCCGGGGTCTCTAGCCCGCCGCGGTGTGCGCCATGCTGCCGCGACGTGACTGCGACTGCACTTGCGGTTGCAACGGAACTCCGGCCGCCTGGTTGCGGCGCGGCTGTGCGACCGCCCCGTTCTGGACGTCCATCACGGCATGCGCCACGAGTCCGCCCATGGGGTCGTGTCTGATCAGGTCCCGGAGCCTGGAGCGTGATGAACGCCCTTCGTTCCCGGGATACAGGTGCTTGCCGAGTCCGACCGCGTGGGCCAGCGCGGCGAGCGCCGCGGTCCGCGGGTCCGGCGGTACGCCGGTGCGGATCGCACTGTCCAGCCTGGCTCTGATGTCCCGGCTGATTGCCGTGTCCGTCGCCTGGTAGCGAGTCGTCGGCAGCACTCCGCACATCTGGCCCGCCACGGCATGCACCATGCCGCATCGCTCCAGATGAGCGAGGTAGATCTGACGCAGCCCCAGCCGGGGCCCGCCAATCCAGTGGACCGCCCGAACCGGGCTGCCGCGTCGCCGCAGCAGTTCCAGTGCGGAGTCCAGAGTCGGATCTCCTGTCGGCCGTGGCATCACCACGGCGATACGATCCCCGTCAGGGGCTATCCGTCCTGCCAGAGCCAGCTCCACTAGCTGAGCCCCGGCGAGGCCGAGGTCGAGCGACTGCGGCTGCGCTGTGGTACCCGTGGTCGGGTCCAGAGCGAGCAGCAGAAGCTCCTCCGGAATTGTTCTGCGGCTCCTGCCCATCCATGCCTCCCCGCGTGGATGAATGACAGGGTGACCCCTCTCACATTGGTCTGTCGAGAGTGCCTGGGTGCTTTGTATGGGAACCAGTAGGTATGTCGTTCTCGTCTAGCAGCCGGGCCGGTGGTTCACACGGGACACTGGTAGATGGTTCGGACAGCACGGGGGGTGTCCCCCGTGCCGCATGGAGGAGGCATCGGTGGCGGGCGAGTCCCCCGACAAGTCGGAGCAGCAGAAGTCGTCGGGTACGGCTCGGAGCGAAAGCGATCCGCGGCTTGCCGTCTTCCGTGAACCGTCCGCCGATGACGCGGCCGCCGGGAACGGAAGCGGAAAGGCGGACACGGCCACGGCGGTCTTCCGTACGGACGCGGTAGCCGGGTCCGGCAAGGGCGCCGAGGCCGATGCCAAGGCCGATGCCGAGGTCGATTCGGACTCGGCCACGGCCGTGTTCCGCGCGATGCCGTCCGAGGACGGCAAGGGCGAGAACGGTGACGGCGCGGACGATGACGGCGCGGAAGCCGATGCGGCTGCGGCGGCATCGGCGGCCGAGGGCTCCGAGAGCACTGACGGCGCTGTGGGCGCCGAGGAGACCGAAGAGGCCGCGGGGGCCAAGAAGCCCGCCGGCGCTCCGGAGGAGGCGCCTGAGGCCTCTGAGGGCGCAGATGCGGCTGAGGCTGCGGATGCGCCGGAGACCGCGGAGGCGGCCGAGGAAGCCGACGAGTCCGAGAGCGACGCGGCGGAGGCCTCCGGAGGTACCGAGGAGGGTGATGCACGGCTGCGTGCGGCCGTCGTCGCCTGGGTGTCGAAGGACGGCGACGAGGCCACGGAGGGCGACGACGCCGACGCGAAGGCCGCCACGTCGCAGGACGAGGCCGGGGACGGGGACGACGCGAAGGACCCGGAGGCGGACGACGCAACCCCGGAGACGGCGACCGCGCCGGCCGATGCGGACGTTGCTGCCGATGCCGCAGCCGAGCCCGAGGCCGATGACGACGCGGACGAGTCGTCCGACGGCGAGTCCGGCGACGAGTCCGACGGCGACAAGGCTTCCTCCGACGGGGAGAAGAAGCCCGACGCCGGGGAGAGGAAGCCCGACGCCGAGGGCGACAAGGACGCCGACGCCGCCGAGGACAAGAGCGGGATCGATCAGCCGACCGCCATCTTCAGGGCGCCCGCCGCACCCAAGGTCGACCAGCCGACGACCGCGCTGAAGATCCTTCCGTCCGAGTCGAAGTCCGAGTCGAAGTCCGGGTCGAAGCCCGAGTCCGCCGCCGAGCGGACCAGCAAGTTCGTACCCCTGCGCGGAGACGACGCACGGCCGGCGCCGACGCCCCCGCCCCGCAATCCGCAGACCCCCGCCGCACCGGCTCCCGCCGCGCTGTCCACCGCCGAGCGGACCACGCAGCAGCCGATGCCGCCGAGGCCGCCGCTCGACCTGCTGGCCGAGCTGACGAACACGCCCCCGCCGCCGGAGACCCCGGTCCGCACCGCCGTCCGCAGGGTCAAGATCTGGACCCCGCTGGTGCTGCTCCTGCTGATCGTCTTTGCGATCGCGCAGGCGGTGCGCCCGCTGCCGAAGCCCACCCTGGCGCTCTCCGCGGACCCCACGTACACCTTCGACGGCGGGAAGCTGGAGATGCCGTGGCCGGGTGAGGGACAGGGCGCGGTCGAGGTCGAGGGCGTCGGTTCGCTGGGCACGTACGGCAACCAGAAGGCCGCGCCGATCGCGAGCGTCGCGAAGATCATGACCGCGTACGTGATCCTCCAGGACCACCCGATCACCGGTAAGCAGAACGGTGGCCTGATCGAGGTCGACAAGAAGGCGGGCGAGGAGGCCAACCGCCCGGACGAGTCGACCGCACCGATCCGGGAAGGGCAGAAGTACACGCAGCGCCAGATGCTGCAGCTGCTGATGATCCCCTCCGGGAACAACGTGGCGCGGCTGCTCGCCCGCTGGGACGCCAAGACCGAGGAGGCCTTCGTCGAGCGGATGAACGCGGCGGCCAAGGACCTCGGCATGACGGACTCGACGTACACGGACCCCAGCGGTCTGGAGTCCACCACCAGGTCCACGCCCGCCGACCAGCTCAAGCTGGCGAAGGCGGTCATGCAGAACGACATCTTCCGCGAGATCGTGAACATGCCCCAGGCCGACATCCCGGGCATCGGCAAGACCATCTACAACAACAACGTGATCCTGCTGGAGCCCGGGGTGAGCGGCATCAAGACCGGCTCCTCGACCCCGGCCGGCGGCAACCTGGTCTGGGCGGCCGACACGGTCATCGACGGCAAGAGCCGCCGGATCGTCGGCGCGGTGATGGGGGCCCAGCTGGACGGCACCCTGGACGCCAAGCTTCAGCGGGCCATACAGAACAGCCTGAAGCTGATCAAGGCCGCTCAGAAGGGCGTCGTCTCCGCCCCCGTCGTCAAGAAGGGCGATGTCGTCGGGTACGTCGACAACGGACTCGGCGGCCGGACCCCAGTGGTCTCCACCAAGGACCTCAAGGCGATCGGCTGGGGCGGACTCACCGTGAGTCTCAAGATCGGAGCGGGCGACAAGCCGATCCCGCACTCCGCGAAGGCGGGCACCACGGTCGGCGAAGTGACGGTCGGCACGGGTGCCGGAAAGGTCTCGGCGCCGGTCACGCTCCAGTCGGAGATGACCGAACCCACCTTCGGCGACAAGCTGACCCGGATCGGCTGACCGGCCGCCGGGAACGGCCCGGTGGCCGGAACGGTCCGATGACGGAAGGGGGTGCCGATCCCGGCGCCCCCTTTCGTACTGCTCGTACTGCGTACGTGTTAGCGTCCCGGGGCAACTCGATGACGCCGGGACGGCGTCCTCACAGGTGCACGGGGACGGGGTACGGGGCGCGCAGGCAGGCGGATCCGGGAAGACGGGGAGAGCCGTAGTGACCACCGCGGAGCCGGGACCCGGCCATGGGGCGGCCGAGAGCACAGACATGAGGGGCAGCGACATCGGCGGCGACGGCGGCGGAAGCACGCGTACGGCCGCGCCCGCCCAGGAGGACACGGGAACCGCGGACGCCTCCGCGCCGCGCACCGGCTTGTCGCGCCGGGTCCGTGCCGAGCGGCTGCTGCGGCATCCGGTGACGATCGCGACGGCCGCCGCCGCGGTCACCCATCTGCTCTGGGTCTTCTTCTTCGCGAACAGCGGCGGCGACCTCGCGGCGCAGGACGCCTGGGCCGAATTCGTCGGCCGGCATCCCGGCACGGCGTACAACCTCGCCTGGTACGGGGGCATGCACCCCGTCTCGTACAGCGTCGTCTCGCCGTATCTGATGTCGCTGCTCGGCGTGCGTACGACGATGATGGTCGCCGGGACCGTGTCGGCGGCGCTGACCGCGCTGATCCTGGTCCGGGTGCGGGCCGTCCGCAATCCGCTGGCCTGCTCGCTCGCCGGGGCGTTCGCGTATCTGTGCAACGCGCTGTCGGGGCGGGTGACGTTCGGGCTCGGGATGATGTTCGCGGTGGGTGCGACGGCCGCAGTGTTCTGCTGGCCGCACCTCCGGTGCGAGCACCGGCCCCACCAAAGCAGCTGTCGCTGCGCCCCCCGCAGGCGGTGGGCGAAGGCGGCCGTCGCCGCGCCGCTCGCCGCGCTCGCGACCGCGAGCAGCCCCGTTGCCGGGCTGTTCCTGGGTGTGGTCGCCGCCGCGCTGTTCCTGAACAAGCGGCGCCCCGGCGCCTACGCGCTGGGCCTGGCCCCGGTCGCGGTGGTGGCGCTGTCCGCGTTGCTGTTCCCGTTCTCCGGCACGCAGCCGATGTCGGTCGCCACGCTCTCGCTGCCGTTCATCTTCTCGGTGCTCGTCTTCGTCCTCGTGCCGCGCGACTGGAAGACGGTCCGCACCGCCGCCGCCGTGTACGGCGTCGGGACGCTGCTGACCTACTTCATCGACTCGCAGATCGGCTCGAACATCACGCGGATGGCGATGCTCTTCGCCGGGGTGGTGTTCCTCGCCGCGCTGCCGTACACCGTGCCGCGCTCCCGGCGCTGGTACGCGCTGATCATCGCGTTCGTCGGGCTGAACTTCTGGATCGGTTTCAAGGGCGTCGACGACATCGTCCGCACCGCCCCCACCGCCTCCTGGGCGCGCGAGCTGGCCCCGCTGGTCAACGAGCTCCAGCAGGTCGGCGCCGAGCGGGGCCGGGTCGAGGTCGTGCCCGCGAGCAGTCACCGGGAGGCGTCCGCGCTCGCGCCGTACGTCAACCTCGCCCGCGGCTGGAACCGGCAGGCGGACATGAAGCGCAACCCGCTCTTCTACGACGACACCCTGAACAGCGCCAACTACCGCCAGTGGCTCGACCGCTGGGCGGTGCACTACGTGGTGCTGCCCACGGGAACGCCGGACTCCAACGGCGCGGTGCAGGAGGCACAGCTGGTCGACGGCGGGCTGCCGTATCTGAAGCCGGTGTGGTCCGACGCCAACTGGCGGCTCTTCGAGGTGGACGGCCCGGTGCCGCTGGCCGATCCGCCGGCCACGGTGGACCGGGCCGAGGCGGGCGAGCTGACCATCCACGTGAAGACGCCGGGCCGGATCCTGATCCGCATCCCGTACTCGCGCTGGCTCGCCGTCGTGGACAGCGAGGGCCGGGGTGTGGAGCGGCCGCAGGAGACCGAGGAGTCCAAGCGGCGCGAGGACGAGAACACACCGCGGACCTTCGTCAACACCAACGGCTGTCTGTTCAAGGTCGAGGAGGACGCGGACGGCGACGAGTGGACGGAGCTGCTCGCGCCCCGGCCGGGCGTGTACCGGCTGGCCGCCCCGTACCAGCTGTCACCCGGCACGCCGTGCCCGGAGGAACTGCGCTGACCCCGCGCCGCCGGGCGCGGCGCGGGGGTCGTGGGGGCCGTGAGGGCCGGAGGGTGAGGCCGACCGGTCCCGCTACAGGCGCTTCGCGCTGCGCAGCGTCGCCGCGTAGTAGCCGTTCCCGTCGAGCCGGGACGTGCCGCCCTTGTCGCCGATGGTCGGGCCGTTGGCCTCCTCGCGGCTGGATATGAAGATCTTGTGGCCCTCGGAGTCGTGCCCGACGTACATGCCGACGTGGTCCAGGCGCTCCTTGGTCCGCTGGTCGAGCTTGAAGAAGACCAGGTCACCGGGTTGCAGGACGTCGATGTTCTTCGGGCGGTCGGCCGAAGTGATGCCCTTCAGCTCGATCACGTCGGTGCCGCGGTCGGAACGGGCCATGCCGTTGGCGGTGCGCGGCAGGCCGTCGCCGGACTTGTCGGTGGCCATCAGCGGGTAGCGGGCCCGGTAGCCGAACACCGTACGGATGAAGCCCGAGCAGTCCATGGAGCGGGCGCGCTCGGTGCGCGGCTGCATCGTCATGCCGTTGCGGAAGGTGTACGGGATGCCGAGGTAGTCGAAGAAGTCGGACTCCTCCAGCCGAAGGTCGTTGCCTTCGCTGCCGTTGGGGTTCAGCGGACCGAAGTTGGCGTCACCGGCGTACGGAACCCCCTCGTCGTCCTTCTTGACCGGGGCCTCGGCGATGTACTGGAAGGCGGTGGCGAAGAGGTCGTCCTCCTCGCTGCCGAAGAACTCCTTGAACCAGTCCTTGAACCACTTCTCGTTCTCGGAGCCCTTCTTCCACTGGTACGGCATCAGCCGCACCCAGTCCTCCGTGACGATCTTGGTCGTGGTGGTGCTGGGCTCGGTGAACGTACGGCTGGGGCCGGTGAGGGTGGCGGTGCGGGCGCCGTCCGTGAAGGTGGCGAGGACCTCGCCGTCGGTGCCGCGCAGCAGGGTGCGGTTCGGGTTGCGCAGCCGTTCCCAGCGCTGCTCGCCGGACTTCAGGTTCGACGACTTCAGCGCCGGATTGTCGGTGACGGCCTGCACGGCGGGGGCCTTGGCCTGTTCGTCCTTGCGCAGTTCCACGGTGAGGTAGGCACTGCCCGCGAGCAGAGCGGTCACCGTGACGGCGTGCAGCACCTGGCGGGGGCGGCGCTTGGTCTTGGCACTCATGAGTCAGTCAGCTCCGGAAGGTTCGGGTCAGACGGTCGGCAGCGCGCCGAGCAGGATTCCTGCGGTGAGAACGACATAGGCCATGAGCGTCACCGAGCCGGTCGCCAGCAGGGTCGCGCCCTTGGGCTGGCGGACGAGCTGGTACGCGATCAGGCCGGGGACGATGAAGCCCAGGGTCTGGTTGGTGTACATCAGCGGGAACTCGATCGACAGCACGATCATCAGCGTCGCCTGGAAGATGACACCGGTGAGGACGACGGTGGAGAACAGCCGCTTGCCGTAGAGGATCACGACCTTCTGGAGGCCGAGCACCGCGACGTACGTCAGCACGGTCACGCCGACCACCATGGCCGCGCGCTGGAGGTCCTCGACGAGGGTGAGTGCCAGCCAGCCCGGGGTGATCATCCCGCCGGGGGAGAGGTTGGTCGTCAGGTAGCAGACCAGCGAGAACATCAGCCCCAGGGCGATGCCTATGGCGGCAATCTCGGGGGTGAGGACGGAGGGGATCAACGGGGCTCTCCTGGGTATTCCTGCTGGGCCGGGTGTTCCTGGCGGGCCGGGTCTTCCTCAGCAGGGGCGGGCGGCAGAACGGGCTCGAACAGACCGCGTACGCGAGGCGCGGCGGGCGGCTGCGGCTGCGGCTGCGCGGCCGGGGTCTCCGGACTCCGGTGCGGTGGCTCGTGCCGGCTCTGCGGGTGGCTCTGTGCGTGACTCTGCGTCTGGTGCTGGTGCTGGTGCTGCGACTGAGGGCGTGGGGGCTGCTGGTAGCGGGCCTCGTACGCCTCGGGGTACGGCTGGTACGGGTCGATGTGCGGGGTGTAGCGGGGGAGCGCCAGGGTCTCGTCGTGCCGCGGCTGCTGCGCCTGCTGGGGCTGCTGCGCCTGCTGCGTGTGGGACGGCTGCTGGGCCCGGGGCTGAGGCGACTGCTGCCGCTGGGACGGGATCGGCGGGAAGAGGGCGGCGGAGGGGGTGCCGACCGGGTTCCCGGCAGGGTTCCCGTCCGGGCCGCTGGCGTCGGCCGCCTCCGGGGCCGGCACGATGCCGATGGGCGCGGTGTCGGCGGCGTCGGCCGGTGCGGGGGCGGACTGCCGCTGCGGGGCCTCGTCCAGGACCTCGTCCGGGGTCTCGTCGGCCGGCAGCTCGGCGAGGTGTTCGAGCAGCAGCTCGCCCTGCCCGTGGATGTTGCCGATCGCGACCAGCGAGGACTCCGGCCCGAGATGTCCGAGCAGCTCGTTCATGAACTCCTCGGGGTCGCGCTTGTCGCCGCCGAGGTCGACCGCGGTGTGGCGCCACTCGGAGGGGATCGCGTCGATGGCGCTCTTCGCCGGGTGACCGATCACGAACACCTTCTCCGGCTGGAGATCGGGGATGATCTGCCCCATCTGGCCGTTGCGCTCGACCCGGTCGGGGCGGCAGTTGATCACGACATTCAGCGGCCGGTCGATCGCGCCCAGGTCGAGCAGCTGGTTGATGTTCATCAGCGTCGACTCGGGGTCGTTGGCCGCGAAGACGTTGGCGAAGCGCAGCCGCTTGTCGTCGTGGGTGCGGTACCGCTCGACCGAGAGGACACCCGGGTCCGGCGGGGCGTCGTACATGCCCTGGAGCGCCGTCTGCCGGTCCACGCCGAGGAGTTCGGCGACGGTCAGCGCGATCGCCACGTTCTCCTTGAACGTGAACCAGCTGAAGCCGCGCAGCTCCTCGTCGCTGACCGTCTCCGGATCCGCGTAGATCAGCTTGCAGTCCCGGGCGTCCGCCTCCTCCTGGAGGATGTGGAAGCGGTCCTGCTCGGCGGTGACACAGATGCCGCCCTCCGGCATGGAGCGGCACAGCGAGCGGGCCACGTCGTCGAGCGTGGGGCCCATCTCGGCCAGGTGGTCCTCACGCACGTTGCACAGCACGCCGATCGTCGACCGGATCAGCTTGGACTGGTTGATCTCCTGGAGCGCCGGCATGACCGCCATGCACTCGATGACCAGCGCGTCCGGGTTGTAGGAGGCCGCACGCCGCACGATGCCGATCTGCTCCACGACATTGGCGATGCCGAACTTGCGGTAGACCGGCTCCTCGGTGGCGTCCGGGTGGATGAAGCGGGCCGCGGTGCCGGTCGTCTTGGCGACGGTGACGAGGTCGCCGCCGCGCAGGGCGCCCGCGCACAGGCGGGTGATGGAGCTCTTGCCGCGGATGCCGTTGATCAGCACCCGGGTGGGTATCCGCTCCAGATTGGTGAAGTGGCGCCGCTGTTCGACGATGCCGGAGATCAGGAGGATCGCACAGCACACGACGAGCACGCCGTAGAGGAAGAGCACGGCCGTTCAGTTCCTTCCGACCAGGGGAGCGCTGTCTCGTTTGCGCTGCTCCTGGAGCTGCTGCCGGACAATTTCCAGACTGCGGGTGACCGCGCCGACCTCGTCGTGGTGGTGCGGGAAGAGCACGGTGCGGCGGTCGCCGTCGGCCAGCGACTCGGCCTGTCCGGCCAGTTCGCGCAGCGGACGCACGACCACGATGTACAGCCAGCCGAGGCAGGCCACGGCAGCGGTGACGCCGAGCAGGCCGGCGAGCACGGTGCGGTTCTGCAGGTTGTACTCGGGGATGGCGAGGCCGGACGCGGGCTGCCAGCTGACCACCGTCCAGCGGAGCTGCTTCGCGGCGCCGCCACCGGCGAAGGGCGAGGCCGCGGCGACCTGGACGCCGTCGCCGTCGCGGTAGACGACGGCTCCCGCCGGGGCGTTCATGCCGACCCGCTGGTTGGTGCCGGAGACCAGTTCGTCCAGCCGCTCGGGCAGTGAATCGAAGGCGAGGTAGCCGGTGTTGCCGCCGATGACCCGGTGCTCGCTGTCGACCACCCGGACCTGGCCGAGCCCGGGGCGCTTGAGCAGCGCGTTGATGAAGTCGATCCGGAACTCGCCGATCACCATGGCGCCGTTGCGGCCGGGGATCTCCGCGTACCCGGCGACGGAGGGCTCCTTGCCGGACTCGTTGAGGACGGTGATGGGCTGGGAGAGCGGCTTGCCCTTGGAACCGCCGGGCAGCGCGTGCGGCTTCTCGCCCGCGCGGGCCTGGACGGTGCCGTCGGCGGAGCGTACGTAGATCGAGCGGTAGCGCTGGTGCTCGGTACGGGTGCGCTCCAGGACCTTCTCCATGTCGTCGGGCGACGTGCGGTTGCCGATCAGCGAGGCAACGGAGACCAGGTCGGCGTGGCCCTCGTTGAGTGCGCGCCGGACCCGGTCGGAGATGGTGTGGGTGCGCTCGCGCTGGTCGCTGACGACCTGCTCCGGTACGGCGACGGTGGAGTCGGCGCGGTTGAAGAGCAGCAGCATCGGTGCGGACCAGGCCAGCAGCAGGACGCCGGAGATGACGATGAGCGCGCGGCTGCCGAGCCGGCTCCGGCGGCCGGGGCGGGACGGGCCGGAGCCGGTGTTCCCCGCGGCCTCGTCCGCCGGTTCGCCGAGGAGCTGGCGGCGCAGGCGCTCCAGGGCGCGTCCGATGCGCGCCGTCTCGCCGAACCGGGGAACGGAGACCGGGCGGGTCAGATCGCCCCGGGTCAGCCGGCGGCTCTCCAGGAACAGCTTCAGCAGCGGCCGTTGCACGGTGCCGAGCAGCAGTGCCACCGCGAGTGCGCCGATGAGCAGCAGGGCGGCGGCGGAGACCAGGCCGAAGAAGGGGCCGGCGACGCGGGTCGGGTCCTCGGCGACGTCGACCATGGCGACGACGGTGAGCCCGAGCGAGGTGGCGAGGGTGCCTTCGCCGGGCTGCGGGCCGGCGAGCGCGGCGTAGCCGGCGACGGCGCGGTCACCGCGGACGGAGTTGCCGCGCAGGCTGCCGCTGACGCCGGGGAAGCCGCCGGAGCCGGGCTCCTTGGCCTTGAGCGGGTGCTGCTTGGTCTTGTTGGCGGCCGTCGCGGCGAAGGAGTCCAGCTGCTTGGCGGAACGTTTCGCGTCCGCGCGCTGCTTCGCGGTCTTGACCTGCTCCGGCTCCGCGACACCGTCCCGGCTGAGGATGTGGCCCGTGGTGTCGACGACGGCGATCGAACGGAACTGGCCCTTGCTGATGCCGGGGAAGCGGAGGCTGTTGGAGGCCATCAGCAACTGCTGCGGCCGGTCGGGCCAGGACAGCAGGGCGAAGGCGAGCAGCCTGCTCTCGCCGTTCTGGAGCCGCACGATGCGCGGGCTGAGCCCGTCCTTCTCGGCGAGCCTGCCGGTGTCGACGGCGGTGACGGGGACGTTCTCGCCGCGCGCGGCGAGCATCCGGCCGGACTCGATCTCGACGACGGCGGTGCCGGTCCACTTCTGGTAGACGCTGCCGATCTTGTCGAGTACGGCGTCGGGCGAGACCGGATCACCCGCACTGAAGAGCCCGGCGGTGCGGGTCAGGTCGGTGACGCTCTCGTCGATCGAGGCACGCATCGTGATGGCGCCGTCCTCGGCGAAGTGCTGCTGTGAGGTCAGCACCGCCTCGGGTACGGAATCCTGGCTCGCCCGCCCCAGCCCGAGGGCGGTGATGCCGGCGAGGGAGAGCAGCAGCGCGGAGAGCACCGCGATGGGGGGCCGAATGCCACCCAGCAGCGACATATCGGCCCGTCGGCGGACCTTGTGCCGCCGCTTCGAGGACGAAGCGGCCATCGTGTTCCCCTTTGACTGTCTGCTCGGTTCCGGCGTGCTGACGAGGCACAGCCGTTTGCTGGACATAAATGCTTTGCGGAAGGTTGTTCGGAGAGTAGTGAGTGTGAGATTTCCGACGCTTGTTGCCGGGATGGAACCGCGGCCGTTCCGGGCAGCGCTTCGCAGGTC
>NZ_JBCEWQ010000139.1:0-22943 GCF_038448545.1 Streptomyces sp. CLV115 | reverse complement strand
ATCTGGTCGTGCCGAAGGTGGATGCGTTGCAGGCGGCGTTCGAGGCGGTGTCGCCGGTGGCGGTGCTGGTGCCGTCGTCGGCGGAGGGCAAGGAGATCGCGGCGCGGCTCGCGGTGCGGATCGGTTCTGGTCTGATCACCGATGCGGTGGATCTGGAGGCCGGTGAGGAGGGTCCGGTGGCCACGCAGGCGGTGTTCGCGGCGTCGTTCACGACGCGGTCGCGGGTGTCGCGGGGTACGCCGGTGATCACGGTGAAGCCGAACTCGGCGCCGGTCGAGGCGGCCGGGGCGGCGGGTGCGGTGGAGACCCTGGCGGTGGCGTTCTCGGCGCAGGCGACGGGTACGAGGGTCGTTGCGCGTACGCCGCGGGAGTCGACGGGGCGTCCGGAGCTGACGGAGGCCGCGATCGTGGTCTCGGGCGGGCGTGGGGTCAACGGTGCGGAGAACTTCGCGTTGATCGAGGCGCTCGCGGACTCGCTGGGTGCGGCGGTGGGTGCGTCGCGGGCGGCGGTGGACGCGGGCTGGTATCCGCATTCCAGCCAGGTCGGGCAGACCGGCAAGTCGGTGTCGCCGCAGCTGTACATCGCGTCGGGGATCTCGGGTGCGATCCAGCACCGGGCCGGGATGCAGACCTCGAAGACGATCGTCGCGATCAACAAGGACGCCGAGGCCCCGATCTTCGACCTCGTCGACTACGGCGTCGTCGGCGACCTCTTCCAGGTCGTTCCCCAGCTCACCGACGAGGTCAAGTCCCGCAAGGGCTGACCCGCGACCACTTCCTCCCTTTCCCGACGGTCCGGGGCCGTACGGTGCACACGCACCGCACGGCCCCGGACCGTTTCCGATCACCATTGACGCAGGTCCGACGGCCTTATAGCTTCACTATACGGATTGTTGATTCCGGGAAGCGGAAACAGAGCGACTGTGGAGGGTGTGGAAATGGGTCAGCAGGAGAAGGTGGCAACGAGCCTCGCCGGTGCGGTCAGCGAGGAGATCAGCGCCTCCCTCACCGCGGTGGACGCCGAGCTCGCACGCCGCTACCCGGGTGACCCGGGCACGCGCCAGCCGGTCCACACGGTCTACGTACCCGGCGACACGTTCGACGAGGGCACCATCCGCTCCTGGGGCGACCAGGCCCTGAACGCCCTCGACGAGCACGCTCCCGACGCAGCCTCGTTCGCCGCGGTCCTCGGCATCCCGGACGAGCTCGCCGGGCCGGTCCACGACCGGATGCGCGCCAAGCTGGAGCGCGAGCCGGTCGAGGACCTGCGCATCGACTTCGAGGACGGCTACGGCGCCCGGCCCGACGCGGAGGAGGACGAGGCCGCCGCCCGCGCCGCCCGGCTGGTCTCGCAGGCCTTCGCGAACGGCACCGCGGCCCCCTGCATGGGCATCCGGATGAAGTGCATGGAGGCCGCCGTACGTGACCGGGGCATCCGCACCACGGACATCTTCCTCACCGGCCTGATGCAGGCCGGCGGCCTGCCCGACGGACTGGTCCTCACGCTGCCCAAGGTGACGTACCCGGAGCAGGTCACCGCCTTCGTCCGGCTGCTCGAAGCGTTCGAGGAGGCGCACGGGCTGCCCGCCGGGCGGCTCGGCTTCGAGATCCAGATCGAGACGAGCCAGTCCATCCTCGCCGCCGACGGCACCGCCGCCGTCGCCCGCATGATCGACGCGGCGCGGGGCCGGGCCACCGGCCTGCACTACGGCACCTTCGACTACAGCGCCTGCGTCGGCGTCAGCGCCGCCTACCAGGCGAGCGACCATCCGGCCGCCGACCACGCCAAGGCAGTCATGCAGGTCGCCGCCGCCGGCACCGGCGTACGGGTCTCGGACGGCTCCACCAACGTCCTCCCGATCGGCCCCACGTCCCAGGTCCACGAGGCCTGGCGGCTCCACTACGGCCTCACCCGCCGTGCCCTGGCCCGCGCCTACTACCAGGGCTGGGACATGCACCCGGGCCACCTGCCGACCCGGTACGCAGCCGTCTACACCTTCTACCGCGAGGGCCTGGAACAGGCCGCCGCCCGCCTCGCCGCGTACGTGGCCAAGGCCGGCGGCGACGTCATGGACGAGCCCGCCACCGCCAAGGCCCTCAGCGGCTACCTGCTGCGCGGCATCGACTGCGGGGCCCTGGACACCGCCGAGGTCGCCCGGCTGACCGGGCTGACGCGGGACGACCTGGACGCGTTCGCCTCGCCCCGGCGCGGGGGACTGACGGTCACGGCACCGTAGGGCGCGGGCCCCGCGGCCCGTGCGTCACCCCTGGAGGAAGGCTCGGCGCCCCCTGATGCAGCCGCGGTCGTCGAGCCACGGGGAAGTGCCCGGCACCCGGCTGGACGACCGGTTCGGCCGCGAGGAACACCTCCGCGACCGCGGCCAGGATGTCCCGGGCCGCGTCAGGAGCCGCCCCGGGGCCGTCGGCCCGCCCCGTTCAGGCGGGCGGCAGTTCGCCGGAGCCGCGGGGGACGAGGTACGTCGGCAGCTCCACCCGCGCCGGGGCGTGGTCCGCGCCGTCCAGGCGGCGGAAGAGGTGCTCGGCCGCCGTGCGGCCCACGGCCGCGGCGTCCTGGGAGATGACGGTGATGCCGAGGAGGTCGGCGAGTTCGATGTCGTCGAAGCCGACCAGGGCGATCCGGCGGTCCTGCTCCGCCAGTACGCGCACGACGGTGACCGTCACCCGGTTGTTGCCGGCGAAGAGGGCCGTGACCGGCTCCGGGCCCGCGAGCATCGCCTCGGCGGCGGCCCTGACCCGCGCGGGCACGGTGGAGCCCAGCGAGACCCAGAAATCCTCCACGGTGATCCCGGCGTCCGACATCGCCGCGTGATACCCGCGCAGGCGCTCCGTCGCGGTGTGGATGCGCGGCTGGTCACCGATGAAGCCGATCCGGCGGTGACCGTGCGCGATCAGATGGGCGACGCCCTCGCGGGCGCCGCCGTAGCTGTCGGAGAGCACCATGTCGGCGTCGATCCGGCCCGCCGGGCGGTCCACGAAGACGGTGGCGACGCCCGCCTTTATCTCCGGCTCCAGATAGCGGTGGTCGTCGCCGGCGGGGATCACGATCAGCCCGTCCACCCGGCGCGCGCACAGCGCCAGCACCAGCTCCTGCTCGCGCTCCGGGTCCTCGGCGCTCGACCCGTTGATGAGCAGGGCGCCGTGTGCGCGGGCGACCTCCTCAACGGCCCGGCTCAGCGGCCCGTAGAACGGGTCCGCGAGATCCTCCAGGACCAGGCCGATCGAGGCGGTGCGGCCCTTGCGCAGGACGCGCGCGCTGTCGTTGCGCCGGAAGCCGAGCGCCTCGATCGCCTCCTGGACCCGGCGCTCGGTGTCGGGCGTGACCCCCGGCTCACTGTTCACCACGCGCGAGACCGTCTTGAGCCCCACTCCGGCGCGGGCGGCCACGTCCTTCATGGTCGGCCGGTTGCCGTACCGGGTCTCGGAGTGACGGGCGGTCTCGGCCACGGTGCGCTGTCCTGTCCTCGGGGGCGGGAGGGTCCGGCGGATCCGTGGACGGTGTCACGGGGCGGCCGGAGGCTGTGCCGACGAGCATAGGCCCTGGACAACGTTGTCAGCTGAATGGAGACTGAGCAGACTGTTTTCCTGAAGCCGCAGGTCCCCGCCCTCTACTCACGGAGCCACACCGATGCATACCGACCTCGTCGCCGCGCTGGACATCGGCGGTACCAAGATCGCCGCCGCGTTGGTGGACGGCGACGGCTCGCTCCTCGTACGGGCGCAGCGGCCGACGCCCGCCCGCGAGGGCGCCGAGTCGGTGATGGGGGCGGTGACGGAGGTCCTCGCCGAGCTGTCCGGCTCTCCGCTGTGGGGGCGGGCGACGGCGGTCGGCATCGGCAGCGCGGGCCCGGTGGACGCCTCGGCCGGTACGGTCAGCCCGGTCAACGTCCCCGGCTGGCGGGACTTCCCGCTGGTGGAAAGGGTCGGCAAGGCGGTCGGCGGGCTGCCCGTCGAGCTGGTCGGCGACGGGGTCGCGATGACGGCCGCCGAGCACTGGCTGGGCGCCGCCCGCGGCTACGACAACGCGCTCTGCATGGTGGTGTCGACCGGTGTCGGCGGCGGGCTCGTCCTCGGCGGCAGGCTGCACCCAGGTCCGACGGGCAACGCCGGGCACATCGGCCATGTCTGTGTGGACCTGGACGGCGACCCCTGCCCGTGCGGTTCGCGCGGCTGTGTCGAGCGCATCGCCAGCGGCCCGAACATCGCCCGCCGGGCGCTGGAGGCGGGCTGGCGGCCCGGGCCGGAGGGCGATGCCTCGGCCGCCGCAGTGGCCGCCTCGGCGCGCGCCGGGGACCGGATCGCCCTCGCCTCGTTCGAACGCGCCGCTCAGGCGCTGGCCGCCGGGATCGCCGCCACCGCCACGCTCGTCGAGATCGACATCGCGGTGATCGGCGGGGGAGTGGCCGGTGCGGGCGACGTCCTGTTCACGCCGCTGCGCCGGGCCCTGCGCCAGTACGCCACGCTCTCCTTCATCCGGCAGATCGAGGTGGCCCCGGCGGTGATGGGCACCGACGCGGGACTGGTCGGCGCGGCCGCCGCGGCGGCGCGGGTGGGGCCGGGCGGAGTGGCGGCGGTGCAGGGCTGACCGGGCCGGCCCCGCACGGCCACCACCGGCGGTGCGGGGCCGGCCGGGCACAGCCGGCGCATCGCGCCGGACGGGTTCCCTGGGCAGCAGCCCGGGAACCCGTCACCGAGCCCTCTGCGTCAGCAGGTGATCCGCAGGTCCGCCCAGTCCGCGTGGTCGGAGTCGACGCCGTCCCCGCCGTCGGTGACCACCAGGCGTACCACCTGCGCACCGCTCACGTCCGCGCCGACCGCCCGGGCGGGCATCGCGTTGGTCAGTACGCCGGTCGACGCCACCTTCGTGCCGTCGGCCCAGACCTCGAAGGCCACCGTCCCCTTCGCGCCCTTCTCGTCGTCGACACCGACCTGTGCCGTCACGGTCTCGCACGCCCCGCCGGTGTAGAACTCGACGGCGCTGTCGGCGTGCACGCCGAGGCCCTTGGCGTAGACCGTGCCGCCGATCGTCAGCGGATTCCCGTCCCCCGCGCCGCTCTCACCGTTGCTGGTGTCCTTCTCGACCGGGCCCCAGCCGTTGGCCGCCGAGAGCTGCGGCAGATCGCTCATGAAGCCGCCGCCCGCCGGTGGCGCGACCACCACATGGGCCCGGAGCGGGACCGTGGAACTCACCCGTGTCCCGGCCGGCGAGCGGTACCGGACGGTGAAGTCCAGGTCGTACGCACCGGTGGCCTTGGCGGGGGCCGTCACCTGCCAGCGGGTGGTCAGCGACCGGCCGGTCGGCAGGGCCGGCGAACCGGTCGGCGACACCGCCTTCAGCTGCCAGCCCGAGGGGCCGGTGAGCAGCGCCGAGACCTTCCTGGCAGGGGTGCGGCCCAGACCGGTGACCTTCGTGGTCAGCGTGGCGGTGCGTCCCGCCTCGATCAACGGGCTTGACTCCAGGCCGAGTTCCACGGCGGGCGGCTGCGCGGACCACTTGCCGTCGGCGGCGACCCGCAGCAGCACCGTCCCGTGCGCGGGGACGGTCGCCGCCAGGGTGCCCGCCGTGTTGTACGACTTGTGTTCCCACAGGTCGCGCATCGTGTACCCGTCGGCCTTCGGCAGCCCGACCTCCTCTGCCGTCGTCGCGATGCGCTGGGCGCTGCCGGTCTCGTTGAACAGGGCGACGGCGCGGCTGCCGTCCCCCATCTCCTTGGCGACCACCCAGCGCCCGTCGGTGGAGGAGAGCACGGTGCCCTGCTTGCCCAGCGGGTCCTGATCGACCGCGATGACCTCGTCGTTGGAGAGGATCTCGAAGGTCTCCGCGCTCGCCTTGCGCAGGTCGGAGCCGATGAGCAGCGGTGCCGCCATCACGGACCACATGGAGAAGTGGGTGCGGTACTCCGTGTCCGTCATACCGCCGTTGCCGACCTCCAGCATGTCGGGGTCGTTCCAGTGCCCCGGCCCGGCCGCGGCCGCGAGGGGCAGGTTCTTCTTCATGATCGACAGCATGCTGCCCCAGCTGTCGTTGATGTCGCCGGTCGTGCGCCAGAGGTTGCCGAGCTCGCCGGCCCACTCCCAGGGCTTGTTCTCGCCCCATTCGCAGATGCTGTAGACGATCGGCCTGCCGGTCGCCGCCAGCGCGTCCCGCATCGTCGTATAGCGCTCCTTCGCGTCGACGCCCTGGTTGTTGCAGTTGTCGTACTTCAGATAGTCGATGCCCCAGTCCGCGAACTGCCGTGCGTCGCTGAACTCATGGCCCAGTGCGCCCGGGAGGCCCACGCTGTCGCAGGTCTTGGTGCCGGCACTGGTGTAGATGCCGATTTTGAGGCCCTTGGAGTGGACATAGTCCGCGACGGCCTTGATCCCGTTCGGGAAGCGTTGCGGATCGGCCTCCAGTTTGCCGTCCGCATTGCGCTGCGGTTTCGCCCAGCAGTCGTCGAGATTGACGTACCTGTAGCCCGCGTCCTTGAGGCCCTTGTCGACGAAGATGTCGGCGATTCCCTTGACCATCGACTCGTCGAACTCGGCCCGGCAGTGCGTCGAGTTCCAATTGTTGAACCCCATCGGCGGGGTGAGCGCAAGGCCGTTTCCGGACTGCGGGTTCGCGGCGGGAACGGATGCCGGCGCGGGTGCGGGCGAGTGCGCGGCGGCGGGAACGGTCGTCCCCGCGGCGCACAACAGCCCGGCCATCAGGGCTCCGACGACTCCACGACGGCCGGCTCGGGTTGTACGGGTTGGAAGATGACGCATCGTTACGTTCCTCCATACTCGTCCATGATCGGATGACAGCATGTGCACGCCAAAGCGTGCGATTACGTTAAGGCGTGTTGAAGTCTGTTGGAAGAGGGGTGGCGGCGGTTGTCCGACATCTCGTCAAAACCCTTGACGGCACCATGACTTGGGGGTGAGATCCAATCGCACGTTCGGTTGTGTTGGGTTGCATCTCCGGAGGAGTGGGGCATGACGCAGTCTGATTACGACAGGTCTGGTGTGCCGGGAAGTGTCGCGGGACATCGGATGTCCCGGCGAAGTCTGCTGCGCGGTGCGGCCGTCGGCGCCGGAGCGGTGGCGCTCCCCGCGCTGCTCACCGCCTGCGGGAGCGGCCCCGGCGGCGACGGGAAGACGATCACTCTGGGGTCCAATTCCTCCGACCCGGTTCCGAAGAAGGCCTTCGCCGACGCCTTCGCCGCGTACGAGGCGCAGTCGGGCGGGCGGAAGGTGAAGGTCAACACCGTCGACCACAACACCTTTCAGGAGAACATCAACCGGTATCTGCAGGGCAAGCCCGACGACGTCTTCATGTGGTTCGCCGGCAACCGGATGCAATTCTTCGCGGAAAAGGGACTGCTGCACGACATCAGCGACAACTGGCAGGGCTACAAAGGCTTCTCGGCCGCGCTGAGGGCCCAGTCCACCGGAGCGGACGGCAAGCAGTACCTCACCCCGTACTACTACTATCCGTGGGCCGTCTTCCACCGTAAGAGCCTGTTCGCCGACCGCGGCTATCAGGCACCGAAGACGCTCGACGAATACGTGGCGCTCGCCGAGCAGATGAAGAAGGACAAGCTCGACCCCATCGCATTCTGCGACAAGGACGGCTGGCCCGCGATGGGCACCTTCGACTACATCGACATGCGGACCAACGGCTACGAATTCCACAAGAGCCTGATGGCGGGCGAGGTGGCCTGGACCGACAAGCGGGTCAGGGAGGTGTTCGACACCTGGCGGCGGCTCCTGCCGTACTGCCAGCAGGGGGCCAACGGCCGTACCTGGCAGGAGGCCGCCAACAGCCTTCAGAAGAAGGAGGCCGGCATGGCCGTCTTCGGGCTGCCGCACCCCGGCGCCCAGTTCCCCAAGGGCGAACAGGGCGACATCGACTTCTTCCCCTTCCCCGTGATCGACCCGGAGCACGGGCAGGACGCGGTCGAGGCCCCCATCGACGGCTTCCTGCTGGCCAAGAAGTCGAAGAACCTCAAGAACGACAAGAGCCTGGAGAGCGCCAAGGACCTGCTCAAGTGGCTGGCCACCGGGAAGGCCGAGGACATCTACCTGAAGAGCGACCCGAACAACATCGCGGTCAGCGACCAGGCCGACATCTCCGCGTACTCACCGCTCCAGAAGAAGGCCGTGGAGCTGGTCTCCGGGGCGAAGCAGATCTCCCAGTTCCTGGACCGGGACACCAGGCCCGACTTCTCCTCCACGGTCATGATCCCGGCGATCCAGAAGTTCATCAGCGACCCGGACGACGTGGACGGCCTGGTCAACGACATCGAGCGGCAGAAGAAGACCATCTTCGCCGCCGACTGACCCCGGACGACCCGATGGCAATCCGACCGAACCTGGAGTACCGACCGTGTCGTTCATCCCGGCCCGGCGCACCGGACGGCGGGTCTCGCGGCGGTTCACCGGCCGCGACCTCGCCGTACTCGGTGTGCTGCTCGGCATACCCGTACTGCTCGACATCGCCATCGTCTGGGGACCGACCCTCGCCTCCGTGGCGCTCTCCTTCACCGGCTGGGACGGCATCGGTGAGATCAAGTGGGTCGGTACCCGGAACTACGAGAACCTCTTCACCAACTACCCGCAGTTCTGGCCGGCGGCCCGGCACAATCTGCTCTGGCTCGCCTTCCTCGGCCTGGTCGCCACCCCCTTCGGACTGCTGCTGGCCGTACTGATCGACCGGGGAGTGCGCTTCAGCCGCTTCTACCAGTCGACGCTGTACATGCCCGTCGTGCTGTCGCTGGCCGTGGTCGGATTCATCGCCCAGCTGGTCTTCTCCCGCGACCAGGGCGCCCTCAACGCGGTCATCGGCGACACGGCTTCACCGACGGACTGGCTGGGCGACCCGGACCTCAACATCTGGATGGTCCTGCTCGCCGCCGCCTGGCGGCACACCGGCTATGTGATGATCCTCTACCTCGCCGGGCTGAAGGCCGTCGACCCCTCGCTGAAGGAGGCCGCGGCGATCGACGGGGCGGGCGAGGCCCAGACCTTCTTCTGCGTCGTCCTGCCCACCCTGCGTCCGGTCAACGTCATCGTCGGCGTCATCACCGTCATCGAGTCCCTGCGCGCGTTCGACATCGTGTACGCGGTCAACCACGGCCGCAACGGACTCGAACTGCTCTCGGTGCTCGTCACCGACAACATCATCGGCGAGGCCGGCCGGATCGGCTTCGGCTCCGCCATCGCCGTCGTCCTGCTGGCCGTCTCCCTGGGATTCGTCGTGACCTACCTGGTCCAGGAGCTCCGAGGGGAGAAAGACCGTTGACCGTGCAAGACGCCCCCGCCCGCCGCACCGCCCGGCGCCGGACCCGCCCCGGCCGGATCGGCGTCCACGCCTTCCTGATGGCGGTCTCCCTCGCCTTCCTCGCCCCGCTGCTGCTCGCGGTGTACGCGTCGCTGCGGCCGTACGACGAGACCGCCGAGCACGGCTACTTCTCGCTGCCGCGCCACCTCTCCCTGGACTACTACCGCCAGGCGTTCTCCGACTCCGGCATGACGAAGTACTTCGTCAACACCATGATCATCGCGGTCCCGGGGGTGCTCGTCACCCTCTTCCTCGCCTCGTTCGTGGCCTTCGCGCTGGCCCGCCTGAAGATACGCGGCGGGCTCGTCCTGCTGATGCTCTTCACCGCCGGGAACCTGCTGCCGCAGCAGGTCATCGTGACGCCCCTGTACGTGGTGTTCAACCGGATCCCGCTGGCCTACTGGATGTCCGACTCGATGACGATGTACGACTCGTACTGGGCCGTCGTCGCCGTCCAGGTCGGATTCCAGCTCGGCTTCTGCGTCTTCGTCCTGGCCAACTTCATGCGCACCCTTCCACAGGAGATCCTGGAGGCGGCCGTCGTCGACGGCGCGGGCGTCTGGACCCGGTACTGGCGGATCACCCTGCCGCTGTGCCGGCCGGCCCTGGCCGCGCTCGGCACGCTCCAGTTCACCTGGATGTACAACGACTTCCTCTGGGCGCTGGTCTTCATCTCCGACGGCGACAAACTCCCCATCACCTCGGCGCTGAACAACCTCAGGGGCCAGTTTTTTACCGACTACAACCTGCTCGCGGCCGGCTCGGTGATCGTCGCCCTGCCCACGATCGTGGTCTTCCTGCTGCTCCAGCGCCACTTCATCGCGGGCCTCACCCTCGGGTCCAGCAAGGGGTAGCCGCCGGACCGGGGAGCGGGACTGCTCCGGGCGGCTATTCGCAGGCCACCCCGTCCCCGTCCCGGTCGAGGTGGCGACCGTAGCCGGGCTCGCCCGCGTGGATGGGCGCGGCGCCGGCAGAGCGCACGGCGGTGCAGTTGGCGTAGTACGTGCCGGCGCCGCCCCCGCCCGAACCGGATCCGCCGGAGGAGCCGTCGTCCTCGGCCGGGGGAGGGACGGTCACCCTGACGGTGCGGGTCTTCGTGACGGTCGGCGCCGGCTCCGGTCTCGCGGTCACCGTCTCGGTCACCGCCGGCGCCGGGGCGGCCGTCACCGTGGCCGTCGCGGTCACCGTCGCGGACGGCGCGGCCTTCGCGGCCGCGGTCTTCTGCGTCGCGGCGGGGCCCTCCGCGGCCCCGATGCCCACGCCCACGAGGAACAGGACGGCGGCGGCCGGGATCACCGTCCGCTTCCGCGCCCACTTCGGACGGCGCTCCGGCGGCTCGGGCGGTCCGTACGGCGTGCTGCCGGGCGGCGGTGGCGGCGGTCCCCAAGGCGGTTGCTGAC
Source organism: Streptomyces sp. CLV115 (assembly GCF_038448545.1). NCBI lineage: Bacteria > Bacillati > Actinomycetota > Actinomycetes > Kitasatosporales > Streptomycetaceae > Streptomyces > Streptomyces sp. CLV115. The sequence goes on along the minus strand of NZ_JBCEWQ010000139.1, from coordinate 12,218 downwards.
TTTGAGACATATGTCCCCCCTGGTGCGGCTCATGGAGAGATGACCGTAACGGTCCCCGCGAATGCCCAGGATTCGAATATTCCGGTGGTGATGAAATCGTGATGGTGCGGTGGAAGGGATGTGGCCGTCCGGCGGTCGTCCGGAGATCGCGGCAGCTCGCGGTGGCGTCGGCGGCGTACGGCGGCCGGTTCCGTCCGGGAAGCAGGCATCGCCACAACCGGGTTTTCGCGGCAGGGTGTTGCGGGCAAGCCACAGGGGGCTACGGAAGAGGGGGAACCGTGATCGTTTGGCTCAACGGCGCGTTCGGCGTGGGCAAGACGAGCGCCGCGCGTGAACTGATCGATCTGATCCCGAACAGCACCTTCTACGACCCCGAACTGATCGGCGCGGGGCTGCGGCAGCTGCTGCCCCAGAAGAGACTCGCCGAGGTGACGGATTTCCAGGATCTGCCGATGTGGCGGCGTCTGGTGGTGGACACCGCGGCGGCCCTGCTCGCCGAGGTGCCCGGTGTGCTGGTGGTGCCGATGACTCTGCTGAGGCAGGAGTACCGCGATGAGATCTTCGGAGGGCTGGCCTCCCGGCGCATCGCGGTGCGCCATGTCCTGCTCTCGTCCGAGGAAACGATCCTGCGCAAACGGATCGCCGACCGGGTGGAGTATCCCGCCGACCCGGCGCACAGCGACCGGGTACGGCAGTGGGCCCGCCAGCACATCGAGCCGTACCGTGCGGCCCTCGGCTGGCTCACCCAGGACGCCTACGCCATCGACACCGGCGCGCTCACCCCGTACGGCACGGCCGAGCGCATCGCCGAGGCGGTCGGCAGCGGCGCCGCCACCCCGTGCGAGATCGTGCAGACGCCCGAGCCGACGGCGGAGACCGTGGCGGCCGGTGTCCTGCTCTTCGACGAGCACGACAGGGTGCTGCTCGTCGACCCGACGTACAAGCCCGGCTGGGAATTCCCCGGCGGAGTCGTCGAGTCCGGCGAGGCACCGGCCCAGGCCGGCATCCGTGAGGTGGCCGAGGAGATAGGGATCCGTCTCGACCGGGTGCCGAAGCTCCTCGTCGTCGACTGGGAGGCACCCAGGCCGCCCGGCTACGGCGGCCTGCGGCTGCTCTTCGACGGCGGCCTGCTGACCGGCGCGGACGCGCAGCGGCTGCTGCTGCCCGGCTCCGAACTGCGTGGCTGGCGGTTCGTCACCGAGGCGGAAGCGGCCACCCTGTTGCCTCCGACCCGGTACGAACGCCTTCGCTGGGCGCTGCGCGCCCGGGAGCGGTCGGCCGTGCTCAATCTGGAGGCGGGCGTCCCGGTCGGCTGAGGCGCGCGTCGGCACGGCGGCGTCCGCTGCGAGCGCCCGTGTCCGGAGCATCCTCTGCCCGGAGCAGCCCGTGCCCGGCTCCAGCGCGGCCGGCCGCCGGAAGGAGTCCACGGTCTGCGCCCGGTCGAGCGGGACGGGATCAGCGGCGGCCTCGTCGCCCCGATCACCGAGGCGCCCAGGTCGGGGCGAGGGTCTCGGCGCCGTGCCGGTCGGCGAACTCCCGCGCCGCGCCGGGGTGGTCGCAGTGCCCATGGGCGATCACGATGCGGCCCGGTCCGGGCCCGGACCGCTTTCTCGATCGGGGCCCGGAGGGCGGGTGGCAGGTGGTCAGGCCTGCTTGGACTCCGCGTAGTTGCGCAGGAACAGGGCCTCGGCGATCGACAGCCGCTCCAGTTCCTGGGGCGACACGCTCTCGTTCACCGCGTGGATCTGCGCCTCCGGCTCGCTCAGGCCGATCAGCAGGATCTCGGCCTCCGGGTACAGGGCCGCGAGGGTGTTGCAGAGGGGGATCGAGCCACCCATGCCTGACGTCTGCATCTTCTCGCCCGGGTACGCGGCCTCCATGGCCTGCGCCATCGACGTGTACGCCGGGCTGGAGGTGTCCGCGCGGAACGGCTGGCCCTGGCCGACCTGTTCCACCGCGACCCGGGCGCCCCACGGGGCGTGCGCCTTCAGGTGGGCGGTCAGCAGCGCGGTCGCCTCGGCGGCGTCCTGGCCCGGCGGGACCCGCAGGCTGATCTGCGCCCGCGCGCTCGCCTGGAGCGACGGCGTCGCGCCGACCACCGGCGGGCAGTCGATACCGATGACGGTGACCGCGGGCCGGGCCCAGATGCGATCGGCGACCGTGCCCGAGCCGATCAGCCCGACACCGTCGAGGACCTTCGCGTCCTTGCGGAACTCGGCCTCCGGGTACTGCAGTCCGTCCCACTCGGTGTCCGTGGCGAGCCCGTCGACGGTCGTGGTGCCGTCCTCGGCGCGCAGCGACGCCAGCAGCTGGATCAGCGCGGCCAGCGCGTCGGGGGCGGCGCCGCCGAACTGCCCTGAGTGCAGGTTGCCTTCGAGGGTGTCCACCTGGACCCGCAGCATCGTCATGCCGCGCAGCGTCGCGGTGACCGTCGGCAGACCGAGCCGGAAGTTGCCGGTGTCGCCGATGACGACGGTGTCGGCGGCCAGCAGTTCGGGGTGCGCCTCCGCGTACCGCTCCAGACCGCCGGTGCCCTGCTCCTCGGAACCCTCGGCGATCACCTTCACGGAGACCGGGACGCCGCCGTCGGCCTTGAGGGCGCGCAGGGCGAGCAGGTGCATGATGAACCCGCCCTTGCAGTCGGCCGAGCCGCGGCCGTACCAGCGGCCGTCCCGCTCCGTCAGCTCGAACGGGGGCGAGAGCCAGGCGGACTCGTCGAGCGGCGGCTGCACGTCGTAGTGCGCGTAGAGCAGTACGGTCGGGGCGCCGGCCGGGCCGGGCAGGAAGCCGTAGACCGACCGGGTACCGTCGGGGGTGTCGAGCAGGGCGACATCCTGGAAGTCCTCGGCGCGCAGCGCGTCGGCGACCCAGTCGGCCGCCGCCTCGCACTCGCTCTTCGGGAACTGCGCGGGATCCGCCACCGACTGGAAGGCCACCAACTCGGCCAGCTCCGCCTTGGCGCGGGGCATCAGCGAGGCAATGGTCTCGGAAATCGGACGGGCGGTCATGGGCACGCTCCTCGTGGGTGCGACGTTATGTGTACGAATCCGGCCACATGCGCACCGAGTGTGCGGTGCCGCATGCGGGACGAACGTACGGTCGATCCTCCCACAGCGGGGGCCGGGAGCAAGGCGCCGTAGGATGCCGTGAGCAGCATGGGCCACTGGTGGGATCGGGAGCAGAAGCACATCGTGAGCAGCGAGAACGCAGACGCCGTACAGGAGCACGAAGAGTCGTCCGTGTGGGATGTCGTCGTAGTGGGCGGCGGACCGGCCGGAGCCTCGGCGGCATACGCGGCGGCGGTCGCCGGCCGGCGGGTGCTGCTCCTTGAGAAGGCGGAGCTTCCCCGGTACAAGACATGTGGCGGCGGCATCATCGGGTTTTCGCGTGATTCGCTGCCGCCCGGGTTCGAACTTCCGTTGCGGGACCGGATCCACGCGGTCACGTTCTCGCTCAACGGCAGGCTGGCACGGACCCGCCGCTCCAAGCGGATGCTCTTCGGGCTCATCAACCGCCCGGAGTTCGACGCGGGTCTGGTCGAGGAGGCGCAGAAGGCGGGCGCCGAACTGCGCACCGGCGCGACGGTGACGAGGGTCGAGCAGCACGGCGCCTCGGTGCCCGACCGGCGCACGGTCGCCGTGGTGCTCTCGGGCGGCGAGACGGTCCTGGCCCGCGCGGTCGTCGGTGCCGACGGCAGCGCGGGGCGCATAGGGGCTCATGTCGGGGTGAAGCTCGACCAGGTGGACCTCGGCCTGGAGGCCGAGATCCCGGTTCCGGCCACGGTCGCGGAGGACTGGGCGGGGCGGGTGCTGATCGACTGGGGCCCGATGCCCGGCAGTTACGGCTGGGTCTTCCCCAAGGGCGATGTCCTGACCGTCGGCGTGATCTCGGCGCGGGGCGACGGCGCCGGAACCAAGCGGTATCTGGAGGACTTCGTCGCCCGGCTCGGCCTGGCGGGTTTCGAGCCGAAGATCTCCTCCGGCCATCTGACGCGCTGCCGCAGTGACGACTCGCCGCTGTCGCGTGGGCGGGTGCTGGTGTGCGGTGACGCGGCGGGCCTGCTGGAGCCGTGGACCCGCGAGGGGATCTCCTTCGCGCTGCGGTCGGGGCGGCTGGCCGGTGAGTGGGCGGTCCGGATCGCGGAGTCGCACGACGCGGTGGACGCCCGCCGCCAGGCGCTGAACTACGCGTTCGCCATCAAGGCGGGCCTGGGCGTCGAGATGGGTGTCGGGCGGCGCATGCTGAAGCTGTTCGAGCGCAGGCCGGGGGTGCTGCACGCGGTGCTGACGGGATTCCGCCCGGCGTGGAACGCGTTCGCCGGGATCACCCGTGGCACGACCTCGCTCGGCGAACTGGTCCGTACGCACCCGCTGGCGCAGCGGGCGCTCAACGCGATGGACCGCTAGAGGTTCTTGCCCGACCGCCGTCTGCCGGGCCGCCCGGTCAGCTCTCCACGGAGATGCGGAAGACCGGGTGGTCCGGGCAGGCGGCCAGCAGTTCGGCGTCCGAGGACTCCGCGGTGACGCCCTGGAAGTAGTCGTTGACCTGCCAGCCCCACCGCTTCAGGTAGGTGCGGATGACCAGCGACTTCTGCTCGTCGTCCGGGATCTCCACGGCGGTGAACTCGCGGACCTTGCGGCCCACTCGCAGCTCGCCGCCGCCCGCCGCCCGCATGTTGCGCACCCACTGGGAGTGGCCGCGGGCGGAGACGAGGTACTGCGTGCCCTCGTGCGTGTGGGGGTTCACGGGCACCCGCTGCATCTGCCCGCTCTTGCGTCCGCGCACCGACATCTCGGCCGAGCCGAACATGCTGAGGCCGTGACGGGCGAGGCGGCCGACGATGCCGTTCATCCGGACGTTGAGGGCGCTGCCGCGGAGGTAGTACGGCTGAGACATGGTGACTCCACAAGGTTTTGAGAGCGGTGCTCTCGCTTGAGATCAGTGTGCACGGTTCGGGTGCTCAAAAGCAAGAGCACTGCTCTCGATATTGGTCGGTGCTCTGCTTCCGTGGCAGACTGCTGGCTATGAGCACTGTCCGGGGAGCCAGGGAACGGGCCCGTATCGAGGTCACCGCCGCCATCAAGGACGAGGCGAGGAAACAACTCGTGGCCGAGGGGGCCGCGAAGCTGTCGCTGCGCGCCGTCGCCCGGGAGCTCGGCATGGCGTCCTCCGCCGTCTACCGCTACTTCCCCAGCCGGGACGAGCTGCTCACCGCTCTGATCGTCGACGCGTACGACTCCCTGGGCGAGGACGCCGAGGCCGCCCACCGGGCCGCTGCGGCCGGGACCGCCGGCCACCTCGCCCGCTGGATCGCCGTCACCCGCGCCGTCCGCGACTGGGCCCTCGCCCACCCCCACGAGTACGCCCTGATCTACGGCTCGCCGGTGCCCGGCTACAGCGCGCCGCAGGCGACGATCGGCCCCGCCTCCCGCGTCGGCCTCGTCCTGATCGCCGTGGTCGCGGACGCCCATCGGACGGACGGCCTCGCCCTGCCGCCGCTCGCCGACGACCTGCGCGCGGAGGCCGCGCGGATGGTCGCCGAATTCGCCCCGGACCTCCCGCCCGAGGCCGCGCCCCCGCTGATCGCCGCCTGGGCGCAGCTGTTCGGGCTGATCTCCTTCGAGATCTTCGGCCAGTTCCACCGGGTGGTGGAGGTCCGGGAGGCCTTCTTCCGGGAGGCGGTCACCGAGATGGCCCGCACGGTCGGCCTGCCCGCCGGCGAGAACGGCTGAGGCTCTCCCGTACGACGTACTCCCCAGGGAGTACGGGTGATGACCACGCCCGGCTGACGCCCGGGGCGGGGCCCGCGGTCTAGCGTGACCGGCATGGAAGCGCAGCGCTCACACGGAAGCGGCGGCGGTCCCCCCTGGGGGCACGGCGAGCCGCCGCGGTGGCTGACCGGGGCGCCGGGACGGTTCGCCACCCGGCTGCCCTGGCCGTCGACGATCCTGATCGGCGCCGTCGTCATGATCGGCTCCACCGTCGCGGCCCGGGGACAGATGGACGAGCGGGCCCCGCTCGACCTGTTCGCGCGGCTGCTGCTCTTCCTGGCCGTCGCCGTGCTCCTGGTCCGTCACCGGCACCCCGTGGTGGCCGTCTTCGGCAGCTCGACCGCGGCGATGATCTATCTGGCGGCCGGCTATCCGTACGGGCCCGTCTTCCTGGCCGTCGCCGTGGGCTGCTTCAGCGCCGTCGTCTCGGGGCACCGGCGGGCCGCCTGGTCGGCCGTGGGCATGGTGTGGCTGGGACACGTCCTGGTGGCGCACTGGCTCTACCGGTGGCTGCCGCCCTCCGACGACCACGCCGCGGCCTGGGGGCAGGAACTGGGCATCGCCGCCTGGGTGGTCGCCATCATCGCGGCTGCCGAGTTCGTGCGCGTACGCCGTGAGCAGTGGGCGGACCGGCGGGCGGAGCGGGAGGCCGCGGAGCAGCGCCGGGCCGACGAGGAGAGACTGCGGATGGCGCGCGAACTCCATGACGTACTGGCCCACAGCATTTCCGTCATCAACGTCCAGTCGAGTGTGGGGCTGGCGCTGCTGGATTCCGACCCCGAGCAGGCGCGTGCGGCGCTGACCACCATCAAGGCAGCCAGCAAGGAGGCACTGGGCGAGGTCCGCCAGGTCCTCGACACCCTGCGCACCCCCGGCGACGCGCCGAGGGCCCCGGCCCCGGGGCTCGGCCGGCTCCCCGAGCTGGTCGAGCAGGCGGCGCGCACCGGACTGACCGTCACCGTCGAGACCGAGGGCGAACGGCCGGCCGTGCCGCCCGGCGCGGATCTTGCCGCCTTCCGCATCGTGCAGGAGGCGCTGACCAATGTGGTCCGGCACTCCGGATCGCGTACCGCACGGGTCCGGATCGGCTACCGGCCCGGCCGCATCCTGCTCGGAATCGACGACGAAGGACCCGCCACCGACGGCGACGCCGGAGGCAGCGGCAACGGGCTGGCGGGGATGCGGGAGCGGGCCGCCGCGCTGGGTGGCACGATCGAGGCCGGCCCCCGGCCCGACGGCGGCTTCCGGGTGCGCGCCGAGCTTCCGCTGCCGTCCGGCTCGTCCGGCACGGCGGCACACGAGGAGGAGACACCGTGATCCGCGTACTGCTCGCCGACGACCAGTCGCTGGTCCGGGCGGGCTTCCGGGCCCTGCTGGACGCCCAGCCCGACATCGAGGTGGCCGGGGAGGCCGCCGACGGCGCGGAGGCCGTGCGCCTGGTGGGTGAACTGCGGCCCGACGTCGTGCTGATGGACATCCGGATGCCGCATCTCGACGGCCTCGCCGCGACCCGCGCCATCACCGGGGACGCCCGGCTGGACGGCGTCAGGGTGGTCATGCTCACCACCTTCGAGCTCGACGAGTACGTCTTCGAGGCCATTCGCTCCGGGGCCTCCGGCTTCTTGGTCAAGGACACCGAACCCGATGAACTGCTGCGCGCCGTAAGGGCGGTGGTGGGCGGTGACGCCCTGCTGTCGCCGGGGGTCACCCGGCGCCTGATCGCCGAGTTCGCGGCCCGCTCCAAGGAGCCCGCGGCGGCGACCGGGCTGGGTGAGCTGACCGAACGGGAGCGGGAGGTGATGGCGCTCGTCGGCATAGGTCTCTCCAACGAGGAGATCGCGCGGCGCCTCGTCGTCAGTCCGCTCACCGCCAAGACCCACGTCAGCCGCACCATGGTGAAGCTGGGCGCCCGTGACCGCGCCCAACTCGTCGTGCTGGCATACGAGTCGGGGCTGGTACGGCCGGGCTGGCTCGGCTGATCCGGAAGTCCGCGGAGCCCGTGGCGGCGTACGGGTGCGGTGTCCGGGCGTCGGGGGAGCGACCCCGGCCGGACACCGCACCGTCCCCCTCGCCCGGTGGTCAGTCCCGCACGGACACCTTCCGCGCGGTCGTCGTCGGCGCGGCCTGCGCCGAGTGGTCCGTCGCGGACGATGCGACCAGCACGGTGCGCTGAACGGGCCGGCGGCGCCGCAGTCCGGTGAGCGTGATCAGCAGTCCGGCGAACGCGACCACGGTCACCACGACCAGGCCGGGCCGGTAGCTGTCCAGGACCGCCTGACGCGATCCGTCGCCGCTGCCGTGCGCGGTGATCACCGCGGTCACGACCGCCAGGAAGATCGCCCCGCCGACCTGGATCGAGGTGTTCAGCAGGCCCGAGACCATGCCCTGCTCGTCGTCGTCCACGCCGTTGGTGGCCTGGATGTTGAGCGAGGGGAAGGTCAGCGCGCAGGCCGCGCCGAGCAGCAGCATGGACGGCAGGATCACCACGGCGTACGAAGGCGTGAGGGTGATCCGCAGGAAGAGCGCGTAGCCGACGACGAGGGACGTGAACCCGGCCGCGATGACGCGCGGTGTCCCGAACCGGTCCACCACATCACCGATCTTCGTGGAGGACAGGGCGACCAGTACCCCCGCGGGCAGGAAGGCCAGCGCGGTCTCCAGCGCGGACCAGCCGAGCAGCGACTGCATGTACTGGGTGACCAGGAACTGGAAGCCCACATAGCTGCCGAAGAACGCCGCGGCCCCCAGCTGCGCCCTGACCTGGCTCCCGGAGCGCAGCACTCCGAGGCGGATCAGCGGGTTCGCGGTGCGCCGCTCGATGGTGACGAAGACGGTGAGCAGTACGGCGACGGCGAGGAACGACAGCAGCGTGCGGGCGGAGGTCCAGCCGGCCTCCGGCGCCTGCACGACCGTGAACACCAGCAGCAGCATGGCGCCCGTGCCGGTGACGGCGCCCGGCAGGTCGTAGCCGCGGTGGGTGTCCTCGCGGTCGCTGTGCGGGATCAGCCTGAGGCCGGCGATCAGGGCGATCAGGGCGATCGGGGCGGGCAGCAGCATCGTCCACCGCCAGGACAGCTGGGTGAGCAGGCCGGAGAGGACCAGGCCCATGGAGAAACCGGTGGCCGCGCAGGTGGTGTAGATGGACAGGGCGCGATTGCGCTGCGGGCCCTCCTTGAACGTGGTGGTGATGATCGAGAGCCCGGCGGGCGCGGTGAACGCCGCGCTCAGTCCCTTGATGAAGCGGCTGGCGATCAGCAGCGGTCCGGAGTCGACGAATCCGCCGAGCAGCGAGGCGAGGGCGAAGACACCGAGCGCGATGAGGAAGACCCGGCGCCGGCCCAGCAGATCGGCCGCCCGGCCGCCGAGGAGCAGCAGCCCGCCGTAGCCGAGGATGTAGCCGCTGACGATCCACTGGAGGGTCGAGGTGGTGAGCCCGAGATCGTCGGCGATGGACGGCAGCGCGACGCCGACCATGGAGACGTCGAGGGCGTCCAGGAACATCGCGGCGCAGAGCACGAGGAGCGTGCCCCACAGGCGCGGGCTCCAACGCGCATGGGAATCGGGGACGTTGAGCGGAGTGGTCATGCGGAGCACAGTACATGCACGTGCATTGAATGCAAGTGCATTTAATGTCGGTGCAACAATCGGTGTCATTTCTGCTAACGTGCGCTCATGGCAGCGAACAAGTCCGAGCGGGTGCTCGTCGACGAGTGGCGGGACATCCTCGCGCTGCACGCCAGGACGCTCTGTGAGCTCGACCGCGAGCTGCACCGGCACGGTCTCGGCGCCAGCGACTTCGAGGTGCTCGACGTGCTGGCGGAGAGCGCGTCCGAGGGCGGCGGCTGCGCCTATCGCGTACAGGAGCTTGCCTCCAGGGTCCATCTCAGCCAGAGCGCGCTGTCCCGTCTGGTGGCGCGACTGGAGAAGGACGACCTGGTGCGCCGGGGAATGTGCAGTGAGGACCGGCGGGGCGTCCAGGTGGAGCTGACGGCGAAGGGCCGGGCGCGCCATGCCGAGGTGAAGCCGCTGCAGAGGTCGGTGCTCGCCCGGATGCTCGACGGGGCGGCGGAGTGAGCGCGGCGCGGGTCGCCGTCCTGCCCCGGTGACTCCCGGTCCCGGTGGTCAGGACCAGGTGACCGCGGAATTCTCGCGCCAGATCCTGGCGGGTTCCGCATCGCCCGTCACCGTGATCGCGGCGAGCGGCAGCCGGTTCCAGAGCGTCAGGTAGAGCTCCTCGGCCGATGCGGTCAACTCGCAGTCCACGGGCCCCTCTTCGGGCGCCCCGTCCGTCCTCGCGGTCCGTGGCGGATCCGGCGAGAGGTGTACGGTCCAGCAGGCGTCCACGTCCGTGGCGCGCACCCGGAGGGAGCGCGGTGCCGAGGTGCGCACCCGGCTCTCCGGCCGGGCGTGGAACCCGCACAGCAGCTCGTCGATCCCGTCCACCGCGTGATCGGCCGGGACCGGTGACGGCCGGCCGCCCCGGGCTGACTCCGCGTCCACCCGGTGGATCGTGGTCTCGTGCGCCTGCCGCCGGGCCCAGAAGGCCAGGGGTGACGGCGCGGGCAGGAAGCTCCAGCACGCCAGCCCGGCCGGTGCGTCGTTCAGAGCGTCCACCAGGAGGCCGTGGCCCTCGCGGAACCAGTCGATCAGCAACGGCCCGTCCAGATCGGGCTCCCCGCCGCCGGGGTGGTACGAGGTGTGGCCCTCGACGACGAGCGTGGTCACCCAGCGGTGCACCATCCCGGTGTGCCGCAGCAGATCGCGCACCCGCCACCGCGGACACGTCGGCACCGGGGCGTCCGTCCCCGCCTCGTGCGCGGCGGCCGCCAGCAACCGGCCCTCGGCGGCCAGGGACCTGATGTGTTCCGTGCTCTCCATGGCTCCGATTGTGCCCGGCGGGACGAGCCTTCGGGCCCGGATGTTCAGGCCACCGGCGGATGGGTCGCGTTGCGTGCTCCGTACCCCAGCGCGGCGGCCGCGGTGGCCAGCAGTGCCACGGTGGTGAGGGCCACCGGGAGCGAGAACCAGTCGGTCAGGAAGCCGATCGCGGGCGGCCCGAGCAGCATCCCGCCGTAGCCGAGCGTCGAGGCGGCGGCCACCCCGCCGGGCCCGGCCAGCTCACCGGCACGGCCGACCGCGACCGGAAAGATGTTGGCCAGGCCGAGACCGGTGACGGCGAAGCCGAGGAGGGCCGGCCAGATGGTGGGGGCGAGCGAGCCGAGCAGCATCCCGACCGCGGCCGTCGCACCGCCCACGACGAGGGTGCGGGTCTGGCCGAGCCGTTCGAGCAGCGCCGTACCGCTGAGCCGGCCCGCCGTCATGGCCAGCGCGAACAGGGAGTAGCCGGCCGCCGCGACGCCGGGGTGGGCATGCAGGTCCTGCTCCAGGTGGAGTGCGCCCCAGTCGGCCAGTGCGCCTTCGCCGTAGGCGGTGCAGAGCGCGATCAGGCCGAACAGGAGCACCAGCCGACGGGCCCTTCCGCTGAGCCGTCGCGGCGCCTCGGCGGCACCGGTCCCGGCCTCCACCGGGGGCCGGGGCGCCGGGTGACGCAGCAGCACCGGCCCCACCACCGCTGTGACCAGGAGCCCGACCCCGGTGAGGATCAGGAGATGGGTGGCGGGGGAGAGGCCGCCCGCGACCAGTCCGCCGAGCCCGGCGCCGATCATGCCGCCGAGGCTGAAGGCGGCATGGAAGCCCGGCATCACCGGGCGCCCGAGCGCGGCGACCAGATCGACCGCGGCACTGTTCACCGCCACGTTCATCCCGCCGTACGCGGCGCCGAAGACCAGCAGTACCAGGCCCAGCGCGAGCGCCGAACGGGTCTGCGCGGGCAGGGCGATGGAGAGGGAGAGCAGGACGCCGCAGACCACGGTCACCGGATGGCTGCCGAAGCGTCGGCACAGCCGGCCGGTGAGCATCATGGTCACCACGGCACCGGCGGAGACTCCGAGCAGGGCCAGGCCCAGGGTGGCGGCGGACGCACCGGTCTGGTGCTTGATGGCCGGGATACGGACCACCCAGCCGGCGAAGAGGAAGCCGTCGAGGGCGAAGAACACGGTCAGGGCGGTACGGAGACGGGCCGACGAAGGTGCGGCGGTGTTTCCGCGCGGTCCCCCCGGTAGGGCCGTCCGCAGTTTGTTTAGTTGCGGCACAAACTCAGCATAGGGGCGCCGGGACAACGGGCGCAAGGCGGTCGTGCGCCCCTTCGGCGAAGCGGTGAGCAGCCCGTCCCGCACCGCCTCGGCGAAGCGGTGGGCGACCCGTCCTGCGCCGCTTCGCCGAAGCGGTGGGCGACCCGTCCTGCGCCGCTTCGGCGAAGCCTTCTCGCTGGATCCGGCCCGGACCGGACGTGCGGCTTCCGGCGCGTTTCCGTCAAGTCCCGCCGTACGTCGGCCGGGTGTGGCCCGCGATGCCGGGTGGGTGCCGGGCGCCGGGGGAGTGCGGGGC